>NZ_JAYEXN010000002.1:0-280921 GCF_044435015.1 Ochrobactrum sp. S1502_03 | reverse complement strand
TGACGACGGCGCTACTCGATCGCCTGACCCACCGATGCCATATCCTGGAAACTGGAAACGACAGTTTCCGCTTCAAGGCCAGCGCGGCTGCAACAGAAACTAAGAGAGGAGAAAAACCCAATCCCTTGACCAAACCATGATCTGAAAAACATACTCGAAGGTGGCTCAATTCTCGGTGAAAAAACCGGCTCAGTTCCGCGTGAAAACCAACAGCAGAACCTTCCGCACAACCTTGCGCGAAACGCCCAGTTCCCGACAGATCGCTTTGATCGATTTGCCCTGCACATGAGCAAGACGCCGTATCTTCGAAATAGTCTCCACAATAAGCATCCAATAGAAAACCTCCGATTGAAATCGAAGGTCATGTTACCCTTTAAATAAGGGGTCCCGTTTGGATGCCGATAACCCCTCAAATGGGGTCCTTATTCCATGCTTAATGACATTCAACTGAGCCATCAAGTCTAACAGTCAGGACTGGTTCCGGCACCTTGTGCCACGCCACTTCTCGCATCCCCGCTGGGATATGAGTGATACGCACGCGAGAGGCTGGATAGCTGGCGGTCACGTCAAAGGGGGCCGCTTCCGGATGCACTGATCTCTTAGTGGTTGGCAAATCAATCTCATCAAAATGAGATTCACCGTCTGGCGAGGCGTAGATGCGTAGGCACTTCATTGAGGATGTCCTTTCAGAAGATGGAGCAACCGACAAAGGTGTATCTGTCACATGGCAAAAGTGACACTCTCACGCAATATGGATACACGCAATGACCCTAAAGGGACTACTGTTATTCTGCCGCTTTTATATGCGCCAGCACCTTTTCACTGCGTGCTATAACTTCTGGGGCGCGGATACAAGATTAAGTGTGAGGTCAGGCTGAAGCGCGACTTTTCGGTTTGAGCTTACGCAAAACGATGTCTGTTTGCGAAGAGTTTCTGCCGAAAGACTTCTGCAGGTGTTTTGTACCCTAAACATTTGCGCGGTGTATTGTTGAGGCGATGACAAATGAATGCGAGATCTCGATCACTGAGGGTAAGCGGGTCAAGGTCTCGGGGAAGCCAGCGTCTTGTGCGTCTGTTGGTGTTTTCAACGGTGCCTTTCTGCCAGGGTGATTGCGGATCACAGAACCAGATTTGCGACCCTATCCCATTCTGCAGATAAGCCCATTCCGTGAACTCAGTACCACGATCAAACGTAATCGATCGGCGGGCCATTTGGGGCAGGGGCTGAAGTGCTCTAATCACACCTTCCATCAACGGCTTTGATTGACGATCATTATTGCGCAACAAAACCGTAAAGCGGCTCACCCGCTCAACCAGGGACGTCACATTGGCGTTGCCAAACCTCTTGCGAAACTGGATAGTGTCGCCCTCCCAATGGCCGAACTGCTTGCGCTTGGCAACCATGTCCGGACGATAAAGGATGCTCAGTTCTGGGGGAAAGCGGCGTCCATGATGACGCCGGGCATGACGTGGGCGTCGTTTGGCGCGACGTTCCGGCAGATATTTCCAAAGCTCTTCTTTTCGACCGTCGGTGGAATACACAAACTGATAGATCGTTTCATGACTGACAGAGATGGGATGCCGCTCCAACCGCATTCTCCCGGCAATCTGTTGCGGTGACCATCCATCGCTGATGTGATCGATCACGGACTGCCGGAGCTCATCATACCGGATGAGCTTGCGTTGCTTCGAACGCCGTTCGCGGGATTTCTGGTCAGCAATCGTGCAGTAATAGCCGTTTAAATCCTTGACCTCATCATCGTTAAACTGATTGCGCTTAAGTTCACGAAAAATCGTCGAGCGGTGCCTTCCAAGCTTCTCAGCAATAACGTCAACGGAAAGCTTTGCAGCGCGCCAGCGGGCTATTCTACGGCGTTCATTCAGATCAAGATGCGAATAGGTACGGTCCATGACGAGTTCCTTGCATTGGATAACTCATTGTTATCATTTACAAGTCGCACTTCAAACTAGAACCCACCAAGCTACAAGATTAAATCGCATAAGATAGGTTATGGAACTAGTAGCAGTGTCATAAAGTGAGATTTGATTTGCCACAAGAGCACGAAACATCCGTGCCGACTGCGCCCGATATATGAAGCGCTGTTTGCCAGCGCCAAATCTCGCCCGGACATCGCATCACAGGTTAGTTTTCCACAGCGTGATGGCAATGATCAAAACTTAGGCGAATTATTTTCCTCTTGAGTAAGTCGTGGTGGTCGCGCGTTGCCCAAAAACACCAAATATGTGGGGTTTTCTTTTTATCATCAGATATGAAATGCTACGTTTCGCTTGCTAAATTAAACACCAGCGTACTGGTTTTTTGCGATCTAAATTAGCATTTAAGCTGGGAATAAAGTTGATTATTCAGCAAGTTGATAACTTCTCTTGCAAGAGAAAATCTTATCCATAAGATGCATGGCATTTCGAATATTACTCAGGAGGAGTTCTTCGTGTTCCGCAAAACCTTACTGACAGGCGTATGCCTCGCCGTGCTTATGGGTGCAGCTTCCGCTGAAGTTGTTCTGAACCGTGGCAATGACACCGATCCGGCAACGCTTGATCATCATCGAACGTCCTCGGTTTCTGAAAGTAATGTCCTGCGTGACCTTTATGACGGATTGACGATCCAGAATGCCAATGGGGAGGCTGTTCCGGGAGTTGCGAAATCATGGGATATTTCCGATGATGGTCTGGTTTACACCTTCCATCTTCGCGACGATGCAAAATGGTCAAATGGCGATCCAGTGACGGCTGAAGACTTCAACTTTGCTTTTCACCGTCTGATGGACCCTAAGACTGCTGCCGGCTATGCCAGCATGTTGTTCGTGATTAAAAATGCTGAAGATGTTGCCAGCGGCAAAAAGCCCGGCGATGAACTTGGTGTTGAAGCGGTTGATGATCACACGCTGAAGGTGACACTGAACTCCCCTGCTCCATATTTCCTTGAGCTTCTGACGCATCAAACGAGCTTTCCGCTCCATAAGAAGAGCGTTGAAGAGAATGGCGACAAGTTTACGACACCGGGCAAGATGGTGACAAATGGCGCTTATCAGCTGATCAGCTTCACGCCGAATGACAAGATCGTCATGAAGAAGAACCCGAATTACTACGAAGCGGATCAGGTCAAGATCGACACCATCAACTGGATTCCGTTCGAAGATCGCGCCAGCTGCATGCGCCGTTTTGAGGCCAAGGAAGTTCAGGTCTGCTCGGACGTTCCAGCCGAACAAATGGATTATGTGAAGAAGAACCTCGCCAGCGAATTCCGTATGGCACCTTATCTCGGCGTTTATTATCTGCCTGTCAAAGGCAAGACCGCCGACAGCAAGCTGAAAGACCCACGCGTTCGTCAGGCTATTTCCATGGCAATTGATCGTGACTTCATTGCTGATCAGGTTTGGCAGGGCACTATGCTTCCGGGCTATTCGCTGGTTCCTCCGGGTATCAACCATTACGTCAAGGATGCGCCGAAGCTCGACTATTCCGACGACATGCTGGATCGTGAAGACAAGGCAAAAGAGCTTTTGAAAGAAGCGGGCGTTGAGCCGAATACGCTTTCGATTGAATTGCTCTACAACACGTCGGAAAACAATAAAAATACGATGGCAGCAATTGCTGACCAGCTCAGCAATATCGGCATCAAGGCATCGTTGAACGAAACAGAAGGCGCAACCTACTTCAACTTCCTGCGTGAAGATGGCCCGTTCGATATTGCCCGTGCCGGCTGGATCGGTGACTATAACGACCCGCAGAATTTCCTCTATATTGCTCAGAGCGATGTCAGCTTCAATTATTCCAAGGTGAAAAACCCGGAATATGATGCGAAGATGGCTGAAGCGGCCAAGATTCTTGACCTTGATGCACGCGCAAAGGTGCTGGCTGAAGCCGAGCAGCTCAAGCTCGACGATATGAGCAATATTCCAATCCTTTATTATTCTTCCCGCGCGCTCGTTTCTGACAAGCTCGACGGCTGGAACGATAATCTTATGGACAGCCACAAGACCCGCTGGCTCTCGTTCAAACAATAAATTTTCAGTTTGGGCTGCGCCTTCGGGCGCGGCCTTCTTTTTCTTTCGACCTGGGAGGGTCGGAGGGCCCCTCTTTTCATGGGGCAGATATTTTTAAAGCTTTATGGGAGTTTTCGATGGTTCGCGGAATTTTATTGGCAGGCGTTTGCCTGATTTCGCTCGGCAGCGCCGCGTCTGCTGCAATTGTGCTTAACCGTGGCAATGATATGGATCCTTCGACTTTGGATCAGCAACTCATAACAACAGTTCAGGAAAATCGTGTTTTAATAGATCTTTATGAGGGTTTGGTCGCGCAGGACAGCAATGGCAGAGCAATACCCGGTGCCGCAACATCATGGGAAATTTCGCCCGATGGCCTCACCTACACGTTTCATATGCGTGAAAATGCCAAATCGTCAAACGGCGATCCCGTAACGGCAGGTGATTTCGAGTTTTCTTTTCGCCGTCTGATGGACCCCAAAACGGCTGCAGGCTATGCCAGCATCTTTTATTCAATCAAGAACGCCGAGCAAGTTGCTACCGGTCATGCCGATGTCGATCAGCTCGGCGTGAAAGCGCTAGATGACAAAACGCTCCAGATCACGCTGAACGCCCCTACTCCGTATTTTATTCAATTGCTGACGCATAACACCGCATTGCCGGTCAATCCAAAAGCCGTAAAGGAATTTGGAGCAAAGTTTAGCCAGCCGGGCCATATGATCAGCAATGGCGCTTATCAGCTTGTCAGCTTCAATCCCAACGACAAGATCGTCATGAAGAAAAATCCCTATTATTGGGATGCCGACCATGTTCAGATCGATCAGGTAAACTGGATGCCGTTTCAGGATCGCTCCAGTTGCATGCGTCGTTTCGAGGCAAAAGAAGTCGATATCTGCTCTGATGTTGCTGCCGAGCAAATGGATTATGTGAAAGCCAATTTTGGTACCGCTTTCCGTCAGGCCCCCTTGCTTGGCATCTATTATATCGACATCAAAGGTGAGCCTTCCAGCAAGTTGCGCGATCCGCGCGTCAGGCAAGCTATTGGCATGACGATTGATCGCGATTTTCTGGCACAGGAAGTGTGGCGCGGAACAATGCTGCCAGCTCACTCAATGGTGCCTCCTGGCATCAACAATTACGTCAAAAATGGGCCGCAACTCAGTTACGCGAAAACGGACATCCTTGATCGGGAAGACGAGGCAAAAAAACTGCTTGAAGAAGCGGGTGTCACGCCGGGAAGCCTATCGGTAGTGCTAAAATATAGCACATCGGAAAACCATAAGAACACCATGGCGGCCATTGCCGACATGCTTAAGGATATCGGCATCAGCGCTACGCTCGACGAGGCCGATGGTACGACTTATTTTAATTATCTTGAGCAGAAAGGCATGTTCGATATCGCGCGTGATGGCTGGGTTGGTGACTACAACGATCCAAACTCGTTCCTCTCACTCTTCACGACCGACAGTTTCTTCAATTATGCGCAATGGTCGAACAAGGACTATGACGCGCTCATGAAGAAATCGGCCATCACAACAGATTTAGGCGAGCGAGCCAAAATCCTTGCCGATGCGGAGAATATTTTGCTTCAGCAAGGGGCTTCTATTCCTCTGCTGTATTATTCATCTACGGCGTTGGTTGCCGACAAAGTCAAAGGCTACGACAACAACCTGATCAATTCGCATGCCACACGCTGGCTATCGATAAGAGGCTAAATAAAAACAACGCCCTTAATGGGATTTGCCGGGCTGCACGCGTGGCTCGGCAAAGAAGGGAAAATAAAAATGCTGGGCTACACGCTCCGACGATTGGGTAGTGCAATACCAACTATCTTTATCATCGTCACACTGACTTTCTTTCTTATCCGGCTTGCGCCGGGCGGCCCGTTCGATCTTGAACGCCCGATTGATCCCTTGATCCTCGAAAACCTCAAAAAAGCCTATAATATGGATGCGCCGCTCTGGCAGCAGTACCTTATTTATCTTGGCAATCTTGTGCAGGGGGATTTGGGCCCGAGCTTCACGCGACGTGACTTTACCGTGAATGACCTGTTTGCGTCTGGTCTTCCAGTATCGGTCATGCTTGGTTCGCTCGGTCTCATTCTGGCTGCCATTCTTGGCACCTTTCTGGGCACGATGGCAGCACTGAGACAGAACTCAAGCATTGACTATTTCGTTGTGGCATTAGCCACTTTCGGTATTACAACGCCTAATTTCGTCGTTGCCCCTCTTCTAAGCCTGCTTTTTGGTGTTATTCTTGGATGGGTTCCGGCTGGTGGCTGGTCGTCGGCCAATGTCCTCTATTGGATATTGCCGGTTCTGACATTGGCGCTGCCGCAGGTTGGCGTTATTGCTCGTCTTGTACGCGGTGCAACCATTGAGGCGTTGCGCGCCAATCACGTCCGTACAGCACGTGCTTATGGCCTTCCGGCACGTGTGGTGGTTGGTGTCCATGCTTTGCGTGCGGCCATGTTGCCCGCCGTATCTTATCTTGGGCCGACGGCTGCCGGTTTGCTCACCGGCTCTGTTGTGGTCGAAACCATTTTCGGCATTCCCGGCATTGGACGTTATTTTGTACAGGGCGCTCTGAGCCGCGATTATACCCTCGTCATGGGCACGGTTGTCGTCATCTCGATTTTTGTTGTGGTGTTCAACCTGATCGTCGATCTTCTTTATGCATGGCTTGATCCGAGGGTACGCTATGACTGATTTTACAGCAGCAGTAGAAACCGAAAAACTCGGCTCTATCCAAGGCCGTTCACTCTGGCAGGATGCATGGCTTCGTCTTCGCAAGAACAAAGCGGCGGTTACGAGCGCCGTCGTGCTGATCGTTCTTGCACTTGTAGGCATCTTCGGACCGATGGTCAGCCCACATCCCTATGATAAAATTTACCCGCAATTTGTGCGTGTGGCTCCAAGTCTTGAAGCCTATCCGCGCGCGGATACAATTATGCCCGGACTGGAGCGCGAACTTGCGCGTGCAAGGCTTCAGCCTACCGGTGAACCGGAACTGACCGGCAACAGTGTCGTTGTCGATTTCACAGCGCAGCGCCCAACTGATGAGCGTGTACTGCGTTATTTCCAACGCTCCGATCTGTTCAGCAATCCGAAGATTGAACTTGCAAGCGATGGTCTTTCGGGCAAGCTGACGCTCAATGTGGCGCGCAATTATTTTGTGCTCGGGACGGATAATCTTGGCCGCGATTTGATGACGCGCATTTTTATTGGTGTGCGTATTTCGCTTGCCATTGGACTGCTCGCTTCGGCAATGGCGCTGGTGCTTGGCGTCGGTTATGGTGCGATTTCGGGGTATCTCGGCGGTCGTATCGATAATGTCATGATGCGGCTTGTCGACATTCTCTATTCGCTTCCATTCATTTTCTTCGTGATATTGCTGCTTGTCTTCTTTGGGCGATCGATCTTCATCATCTTTATCGCTATCGGCGCGACAGAGTGGCTGGATATGGCGCGTATCGTGCGTGGGCAAACGCTTAGTCTCAAGCGGCAGGAGTTTGTGCAGGCAGCCGAAGCTTTGGGCGCAACACGGCGCGGCATCATTACGCGTCACATCATTCCCAATGCGCTCGGTCCGGTGATCGTCTTTGTTACATTGCTTGTTCCAAAGGCTATTCTGCTTGAAAGCCTACTCTCATTCCTTGGATTGGGTGTGCAAGATCCCCTCACCTCGCTCGGGCTTCTTATCTCGGAAGGTGCTCAGAACATGCGCGGCGCAAGCTGGCTTCTTATCTGGCCTGCCCTAACCCTCACCATCATACTGTTTGCGCTGAACTTCCTTGGCGACGGCCTGCGCGACAGCCTTGACCCGAAGGATCGCTGAGATGACAAAAGAAACTATTCTGAGCGTTCGCGATCTGCGTGTAACCTTCGATACACATGATGGCCCGGTCGATGCCGTGCGCGGCATCAATCTTGATGTTAAAGCTGGCGAAACAATCGCAATCGTCGGTGAATCCGGTTCCGGCAAGAGCCAGACCACCATGGCGATGATGGGGCTTCTGGCTCAGAACGGCAGAGCGAGCGGACAGGCGCTTTATCGCGGTCAGGACCTGATCGGAATGCCTCATCGCGCGCTTAACAAAATTCGTGGTGCGAAGATTACCATGATCTTTCAGGAGCCGATGACCTCGCTCGATCCACTGTATCGGATCGGCGATCAGCTGGCAGAGCCACTGCGTTATCACGGCGGTATGAGCAAAAAGCAGGCACGCCCACGCATCCTTGAACTGTTGAAACTGGTCGGTATTCCCGAACCGGAACGCCGTATCGACAGCTATCCCTATGAGCTTTCTGGTGGCCAGCGCCAGCGTGTTATGATCGCCATGGCGCTTGCCAATGAGCCGGATATCCTCATTGCAGATGAGCCGACAACGGCATTGGATGTTACCATTCAAGCGCAGATTCTCGATCTGCTGGCCGACTTGCAGAAGCGTCTCGGTATGGCCGTGGTGTTTATCACGCATGATCTGGGCATCGTTCGCCGCTTTGCCGACCGTGTTTATGTGATGCGGTCTGGCGAAGTGGTGGAAACCAACCCGACCGAGCAGCTTTTCGCAGCGCCGGAGCATCCTTACACCAAGATGCTTCTTGATGCAGAACCAGAAGGCGAAAAACAGTCGCCCCCTGCTGAAGCACCCGTCTTGATCCGTGCCGACAATGTGAAGGTAAACTTCCTTATCAATAAGCCATGGATTGGGGCGCCCACCTATATGACCGCAGTGAACGATGTTTCGCTGACATTGAAGGAAGGGCAGACCATCGGCATCGTGGGTGAATCCGGTTCTGGTAAATCCACGCTTGGACGCGCGATCCTGCGCCTTCTCTGCTCCGAGGGGCGGATTGCCTATCTTGGTAAGGAGCTGCCGACCGACCCGCAAGCCATGCGGCCAAAGCGGCGCGAGTTGCAACTGGTGTTTCAGGATCCGTTCGGTTCGTTAAGTCCTCGCATGACTGTGGGTCGGATCATCACCGAAGGACTTCTGATCCACGAGCCAAACCTTTCCGCCAAAGAACGCGACCGCCGTGCACAGGAAGCGCTTCGTGAAGTTGGCATGGACCCTATCATGCGCAATCGCTACCCGCACGAGTTCTCTGGCGGCCAGCGCCAGCGTATCGCCATTGCACGCACAATGATCCTGAAGCCAAAGGTGATCGTGCTTGATGAGCCGACAAGTGCACTGGATCGTTCTGTCCAAAAGCAGATTGTGACGCTCCTGCGTGATCTGCAGAAGGAACACGGCCTTTCCTATCTCTTCATCAGCCATGACATGGCAGTGGTTCGCGCAGTGTCGGATTATGTAATCGTGATGAAGAACGGAAAGATTGTCGAACAGGGCGATACAGAACAGGTTTTCGATAATCCGCATGAGGATTATACGAAGGCTCTCATGGCCGCAGCGCTGAGCGAAGAGCGGTTTGGTACAAACGACTAAATTAAATAAAAACGGGGCTTTAGCCCCGTTTTCTTATAAAGTGATATAAATCTAAAATACCAAAGACCGATGGGCGGAAACGCCAGCCGAATTGCTCAGCGAGCGGGCTGTTTAGGCGATTGGATGGTCCAATGAATAATGCGTCAGCTTGCAACAGGCGACCGTCAGCAAGTTCGATCTCGGAGATGGATGTTCCCTCACCTCTTATGCCTGCGACTGGTTTTGCTTCAATAGTGACGCCGCGCTTTTCCAGTTCTGCCAAAGTTGCGGCATCAGGCTCTTCACCGCCGTTCAGATAGAATGTGGTCGGTCCCCATTCGGAGATAAGCATGGCTTGATGAGACGACATTGGCGATAGGTTCAACACGCCGAGTTTTTTGCCGCTAAACTCGTAGCCATGGCAATAGGGGCAATGAATAACCGATTTGCCCCAACGTTCAGCCAACCCCGTTAAATCTGGCAAAACGTCAGAAATGCCGAAGGCGAAGATCAGTCTGCGCCCACTGACGACTTCGCCTGTATCCAGTTCAATCGAGAAGTCATCAATCTGCCCGGTTCCGTTTACAGCTTTCCCCTCCGTTACTCTTACAGCCGGATAGGCTTTAACCTGCTCTTTTGCCGTTTCGAGCATCGCTGCCGGGCTGCTTCCATCCTGAGCGAAGAAACCATGTGAATGTTCGGCAAAGCGGTTGCGTGGTTTGCCTGCATCGATCACGTGAACCGAGCGTCTGCCGCGCGCCACATAGGTTGCCGCCGAAAGTCCGGCAAAGCTGCCACCGATAATAATCACATCATGATGCGTCATGGGCTGTCTCTAAGTCGAAAGTTGCGCCGCGTTCAATCGCGCGCTGATGAAAATCTGCGCTCAACATGGCGAGTGTCACTTCGCCAAAACGTTTCAATAAAAGCTCTTCTGCATCGTTGAACGCCTTGTTGAGCGAAGCGTTGACGGCCTGCTCGACGAGGCAACCCGGCATTTCCGTGCGATTGCTTATCGCAAGCAGCGATGGTTTGCCGATGGCGTTGTAAACGTCATGCAGCGTGACTTTGCTAAGATCGCAAGCGATCTCCCATCCACCACCATGACCTTTTTCGGAGCGCACGTAACCCTGCTCTCGCAGACCGCTCATGACCCGACGAACGACAACGGGATTGGTGCCCATCGCTTTTGCGAGGACTTCGGAGGTCACGGGCTTATTATACTCAGCCATGTGAAGGAGAACGTGGAGGACGCCCGAAAGTTTGCTATCTTTTTTCATGTAACTTTACATGTTACGAGTCTTTAGCTCTGTCAAGAGAGGCTATAATATGAAAGCAGTTTTCGGGACATTCTTGTGCGGCTTTGTGTTAGAATGGCCTTATGATTGATCTGTTTTCCCAGCTCGAAACTCGAGAAAAGCTTGCCGACGGCGCCGTTCTTTTGCGGGGATTTGCGCGCGCAAACGAAGCCAAGATTCTCAACGCCATGCAAGATGTTGAGAATGATGCGTCTTTTCGGAATATGACAACGCCCGGTGGTTTTCGCATGTCGGTCGCTATGACAAATTGTGGTGCTTTTGGCTGGGTGACAGACCGCAAGGGATATCGTTACAGCGCCATTGATCCTGAAACAGAAAAGCCGTGGCCTTCTATGCCGGAGGCATTTCGTGACCTAGCAGAACGCGCGTCAGCAGAAGCCGGTTATTTTGATTTTTCACCCGATGCCTGTCTCATCAATCGTTATGAACCCGGTGCAAAAATGTCTTTGCATCAGGATAAGGACGAGAAGGATTTCACCAATCCGATTGTTTCTGTATCACTCGGATTGCCCGCGACGTTTCAATTCGGCGGATTGCAGCGCAGTGATCCGGTGCGCAAACTCGTGCTGCACCATGGCGATGTGGTCGTTTGGGGCGGACCATCAAGGCTCTTCTATCATGGTATCCTGCCATTGAAGGATGGCGAGCATCCGCAACTGGGTCGAAACCGCTTCAATCTTACATTCAGAAAAGCTAAATAGCTCCAATTATATGCTGGGAGTTTTTAACTCCCTAGGGCCAAGCAAAGATTTAATGCACAAAATAAACTCTACAAAACTTATAAAAAACAACGGCAAGTCGAAATTATTTAATAAAGTAATTTATAAAAAAGATGCCCGGATTTCATGGCTGAAATCCGGGCACTTTTGCATCAGTTGAGCGCCTTGTCTCGTGTTTCCACATTGATAAAGAAAGCAATGATACCGGCTAGAGCCAGCAGGCCTGCGAACATTGCGACAGCAATGTTAAAGCTTTGGCTGATGACCAGAGCAAGAGCCGAAGGTGCGAGCAAGCCACCAAGACGCGCCATGGCACCCGCCGCTCCCATACCGCTTGCGCGCAAGGCCGTTGGATAAAGCTCTGGAGTAAACGCGTAGAGCGCGCCCCAAGTGCCGAGCAGTGCAAAGCTCATGATCAGAAGTGACGCGCCGATCAGAACCGAATTGCCTGCAACTGTGAAGAGCACACAGGCCGCAGCGCTGATGAACAGGAAGGTGATGAGTGTCTTGCGCCGCCCCCAAGCTTCCACGCCATAAGCTGCGAGCGCATAACCCGGCAACTGCGCGAGAGCGATGATAACCAGAAAGCCGTAACCGCGCACGAAACCAAAACCGTCGCCAGCCAGTTTGGCCGGTATCCATGCGAAGACGCCATAATAGGATACAGAAACCAGAAACCATATCGCCAAGGTTGAGAGAGTGCGCTGGCGCAGATTTGGCGAAAGAAGCTTTTCATCCGTGACCAAAAGTGGCGCATCAAGCACCACTTTCGGGGACAGTTCCGGTTTGCCGTTCTTACGCAGTACGCGATTCATCACGGTTTTTGCTTCTTTGGCTTGGCCCATCTTGAGCAGATGCATTGGCGATTCTGGCACCCAAAAACGCAGCCAGATACCAATGAGAGCAGGAGCAGCCGTAACCACAAAAATGTAACGCCACGCATCAGCGACACCAGCAAGGCTCGCAGCCCATGCAGCCAGAGCAATGATGACCGTGCCAACAGCCCAAAAGCCTTCAAGCATAACCAGCCAGCGTCCACGATTTTTAGAGGGCAGAAATTCTGCCATCATCGCGTAATCGACGGGCAATGTGCCACCAACCGCAACGCCTGTGAGAAAGCGAAGGCCAAGCAGAATGGCAAAATTCGGAGAGAAAGCCGACAACAGACCAAAGACGGCATCGCAGCCAACCGTTATGAGCAACACACGACGGCGACCGTATTTGTCGGCCAGTTTGCCAAAAACTGCGGCACCAATCAGCATACCTAAGAAGAAGAGTGTGCCCGTCTGTAATGCTTGCGGAACGGTGAGCCCGAACGTCATGGCAATTGATGCCGCCGTAAAGCCAACGGCAAGCACCTGCATGGCATCGGCTGCCCAGACCAAACCAAAAACGCCCAAGAGATTACGCTGAAAAGGGCCGGTTCCAGCCTGATCGAGCGTTTGTTCGATAGTAATTTTCATGCCGCTTAGATCCCCTTGTCCGGCCGAAATTTCATAACGCTGCTTTTGCTGCGCCTCAGAACAACGCAAGTCAATGATGAATTCACGAATAGCACAGTACTTTTGCTTAAATTGAGCATAAGTATGTTTTAGTGTGGTTTTGATGCCACTGCTGGAAAGTGCTCAATAGGTGTTTCGCAAGTCATTCAAAGTGTCTATGACCGGTTCAAAACAAGGTAGGATATCAAAATGAAGCAGACAGCACGTGACTTTGGTATCATTTGCGGAAACATGCCAACCGGTGCAAAAAATGCGATTACTGATGTGCCGGGCGTGCTGGTGGGGCATCACACTTTATTCGAAGGTGATATTCATACGGGCGTCACCGCTATTGTGCCGCATGATGGTAACCTTTATCGGCGCAAGGTGCTGGCCGCGTGCGATGTCATCAATGGCTTTGGCAAAAGCATCGGATTGATGCAGGTCGGCGAGCTAGGCAATCTCGAAACGCCAATTCTTCTGACCAATACATTCGGTGTCGGCACTTGCGCCAATATGTTGATCCGACACGCTATCGAGAACAATCCAGATATTGGCCGGACCACGGCAACGGTGAATCCTGTTGTGCTTGAGTGTAATGATGGGCCTTTAAGCGATATTCAAGCGATGGCAATTACCGAGCATCACGCTTTAATGGCGCTTGAGAGCGCGGGGGCAGATGCTGAACAAGGCAATGTTGGCGCGGGTACCGGTATGACCTGCTTTGGCTTTAAAGGCGGTATCGGCAGCGCCTCGCGACGGATTAGACTTGATGACACTGAATTCCATCTTGGCATTTTGGCATTAACCAATTTTGGCCGTGCCGGCGACCTGATACTGCCTGACGGTCGGATGCCCTCGCCCAAAACCAAACCACAACCCGAAAAAGGGTCGGTTATCCTGATATTGGCAACCAATGTTCCATTAGAGCATCGTCAGCTCCAACGCGTTGTGAAACGTTGTGGTGCAGGCCTCGCGCGGCTTGGTGCATTCTGGGGCAACGGCAGTGGCGATATTGCACTTGGCTTCTCAACGGCTGTTACATTCGACCACGATGAGCCAAATGACCTCATTGCGTTCAGCGCCATTAACGAAAACCGGATTGATGTGCTGTTTCGCGCAGCAGCAGAAGCCGCACAGGAATCAGTTCTGAACTCCATGTGTGCTGCGGAAGCATTTATTGGCCGAGGCGGTAAAAGCCGCGCATCGCTGGCCGACTGGCTAAGATTCACTGAGTCTTGATGAAAAACGCCCGGCATGGCCCGGGCGCGTATGTTAGCAACTGGTAAATATGACAGGAATACCTGCAATTTATAACATTTAAGTTTAAACTTAATCCATATACCGCTGATAAATAAGGGTTTTATACGAAAAAACCATAACTTTAAAACACTGGCACCTTCAATTCAGCCTGAGAAAATTGTCGATTTTGAGCAAATTATGAAGGGGGTTGTTAACCTTCATTTTTTATTACTAAGGCTCATTCGGGCGACATATCTATGGTTCAGGTATCATGCGTAATTTAAGAGAAAATTTTCCCCAGACTGAAGGCAATCGTGCAGAGTCCGCTCCTGAGCAGAAGCCGCAGCGCGACCCGTTGGGAGCGCATTCGCCAAACTCCGACAGCACTTGGAAATCGTATTTTTCACTTGGTGAAAATGTACGCTTTACACGCACACCTGAGATTGATCTGGTTCGACGTCGCGGCGAAGATCTCCCAGATATTCATGGTCGCGCTAAAGCTGCGGTCGTCGAAGCTGCTCCAGCGCCTGTAGAGATTGCGAAAGTTGCTGAAGCTCAGCCCATGGCTGTTGCCGCCCTTCAGCAGTCGGTTTCGCAAAATATGGTCCGCACGCCCGTAGCACCCGTACCACCTATGCTGGCGACTGCCCCCGCAGAAATTATCGCACAGCCTGTGGCATCCGCACCTGTTGATAACGCCCCCGAAATTGCAGATGAACCTGCTGGCGATGTGACGGCAGCGATCTTGGCATTTGCAAATCTGTCAGATTTTGCCTTTTGGGAAAGCTTTGACTCTGCACCTGTTCAGCCTGTTTCAGTCATTACAGAAGTCGCAGCGCCAAAACGTGTAGCGCCGACTGTAGAATCGATCATCGCACAGTTTCGCACTGTTGAATGGAACAAGGCAAAACCACAGGAAGCGCCTGCTGCTGTCGTAGAACAGCCTGCTCCTGTTGTCGAAGCTGTTCAGCCGGTTCAGGTCGCTCCAGCGTCACAGCCCGTTGCCGCCCCCGTTTCAGAAGTGAAAGTTGAGGCGCCCGTGGTTGTAGAAGAAGCTGCCCCGCAGGCAACTGTTGAAGCCGCCGCTGATATCGCTGGCGAAGCAGTTGAAGTCGAAACCGTTTCTATCGTTGCTGAAGCAATGGAGCATGTCGTTGAAGACGTTGCAGCACCTGCGCCTGTCGCAGAAGCGCCCAAGCTCGAAACCCCTGTGAAGGCGCCCCCTCCGGTCGCTCTTTATCAGCCGCAGCCCCTCCCCCGCACGGAAACTGTTGTCATGCATGGCGACTATGAATTTCCGCCGCGTGATCTGTTACAGGAGCCACCTTCGCTGGATGGCAATGTCATCACGCAGGAAATGCTTGAGCGCAGCGCTGGCCTTCTCGAAAGCGTGCTGGAAGACTTCGGCGTACGCGGTGAAATCATCCATGTTCGCCCCGGCCCTGTCGTCACCCTTTATGAATTTGAACCGGCTCCCGGCGTTAAGTCGTCACGTGTGATTGGCCTTGCTGATGATATTGCCCGCTCCATGTCGGCACTCTCTGCACGCGTTGCCGTGGTTCCGGGTCGCAATGTCATTGGCATCGAATTGCCAAATGCCAACCGCGAAACCGTCTATCTGCGTGAAATGATCGACTCGCGCACGTTCGAATCTTCGAACTATCGCCTGCCGCTTTGCCTTGGCAAAGGCATTGGTGGTGAGCCGATCATCGCGGAACTTGCAAAGATGCCTCATCTGCTCGTTGCCGGCACCACCGGTTCGGGTAAGTCTGTTGCTATCAATACGATGATCCTGTCGCTGCTCTACCGCTTCAAGCCGGAAGAATGCCGCCTGATCATGGTTGATCCGAAGATGCTGGAACTCTCCATCTATGATGGCATTCCGCACTTGCTGACGCCGGTTGTAACCGATCCGAAGAAGGCGGTTGTCGCCTTGAAGTGGGCCGTGCGCGAAATGGAAGACCGCTATCGCAAGATGGCCCGTCTGGGCGTTCGCAACATCGAAGGCTTCAATCAGCGTGCAGCGTCTGCCAAGGGCAAGGGCGAAACCGTGATGTGCACGGTGCAGTCCGGCTTTGACAAGGAAACCGGCGAGCCTACTTACGTTCAGGAAGAACTCGACCTGACGCCAATGCCATATATCGTCGTGATTATCGACGAAATGGCCGACCTGATGATGGTTGCCGGCAAGGACATCGAAGGCGCTGTGCAGCGTCTTGCACAGATGGCGCGCGCCGCTGGTATCCACCTTATCATGGCAACGCAGCGTCCATCGGTCGACGTTATCACGGGTACGATCAAGGCCAATTTCCCGACCCGTATCTCGTTCCAGGTTACCTCGAAGATCGACAGCCGCACCATTCTCGGCGAAATGGGGGCCGAACAGCTTCTTGGTCAGGGCGACATGCTGCATATGGCTGGTGGTGGCCGTATCGTCCGCGTCCATGGCCCATTCGTGTCGGATGAAGAAGTCGAAAAGGTCGTTAATCATCTCAAAGAACAGGGACGCCCGGATTATCTGGCGACTGTGACGGAAGATGAAGAAGACGAAGATGCCGTACAGGACACAGCAGTCTTCGACGCTTCGGCCATGGGCTCGGAAGACGGCGATGATGTTTATGAGCAGGCTGTGAAAGTCGTCATGCGCGACAAGAAGTGCTCGACTTCGTATATTCAGCGTCGCCTCGGCATTGGTTACAACCGCGCGGCCTCACTTGTCGAGCGCATGGAACAGGAAGGCCTTGTCGGCGCGGCTAACCATGTCGGCAAGCGTGAAATCCTGACCGGCAACCGCGACTGATAGCAAAAGTTCAAATCTTAAAAGCCGGGTCGCGCGAGCGATCCGGCTTTTTATATGATAGTCAACGGCTTACGCATGGTTGTATTTGGTGCTTGTCAAGCTCGCCAATAAGGTTAATACTTCGTTCATTCGCACATTCTTGATCAACGGTTGGGGTAGCTCCGAAAGTGGTTGGCCCGCCCAAAAACAGGGAGAATGATCGATGAGAAGCATTATTATTGGCCCCGCTGCAAAAGACAGGCCAGTGACACAGCAGATGTTACAAAATGCGCAAACACAGATGTCAAAGCCTTCCGAAGACAAGACACAAGTATGCAATATTTTGAGGTTATCGAAGGGCGGTTACTCGCATCGCAGACGAAAAGCCCATAAAAGCGCTTAAATTATTACTATATCCAGAAGATAAGAGCGCCGTGTCCGGTCAGAGGGACACCGGCGCTATTTATTTATAGTTCAATCACATTCTTTTGCCCTTCTTACCCTTTATTGCGGCACGCATCTGGAGTATTTCAAACGCTGCTCCCCACCATCAGGATGTAACATGACAACGCCCGCCGAAGCTAACTCTACACCGCAAAAGAAGAAATCTCGTTTCTTCCTTGGCTTCATGGCTGTGATGGGGGTGCTGTTTTTTGCGCTGTTTCTCAGCCTCGGCATCTGGCAAGTGGAGCGCCTGCAGTGGAAGCTCGACCTGATTGCCCGCGTTGATGCGCGCGTTCATGCAGAACCGGTTGCTGCTCCAGGTAAGGACGACTGGGCCAATGTAAATCAGGCCGATGACGAATATCGGCATGTCACACTCACCGGCTCTTATCTCAATGACAAGGAAGTGCTGGTTCGTGCGCTGACCGAACGCGGTTCAGGATTTTGGGTGCTGACGCCGTTGCGTTCAGATGATGGTACTCTGACCTTCATCAATCGTGGTTTCATTCCGGATGCCAAGCGTGATCCGTCTTCACGCGTTGAGACGCAAATCGCTGGCGAAACAACCGTGACCGGGCTTCTGCGCATGCCGGAGCCGGATGGCTTCTTCCTGCGTCCCAACGACCCTGCCCGCAACGAGTGGAATTCGCGCGATGTCAAAGCTTTCGCCGAAAAGGAGGGCTTGGGGACAGTCGCACCATATTTCATTGATGCTGACGCTAAATCCAATCCCGGCAATGTGCCGATTGGTGGGCTGACGGTTGTTACCTTCCGTAACAACCATCTGTCTTATGCAATCACGTGGTTTGCGCTGGCCGCCATGATTGCCGGTGCCGCCATTTTCGTCTGGCGGCACGAGCGCAAACCAAAGAACTAAGCATGGAGGGCGTGGCCGAGTGCTTTCATGCTGGCCTCGGCAAAGCCTTCTCCAAGGGTCGGATGCGCATGGATCGTCCCTGCTATATCTTCAAGGCGTGCGCCTGTTTCAACGGCAAGCGCGAAGGCCGATGACAGCTCGGAAATCCCTACGCCAACAGCCTGAATGCCAAGTATCAGGTGGTTATCAGCGCGGGCGACAACCCGGATAAAGCCATCCTCGCGCTCGATAGTCATTGCGCGTCCATTGGCCTGAAACGGGAAAATTCCGGTCTGGATATTATGCCCTGCCTTGCGCGCTTCATCAGGAGATAGGCCGACTGTTACGATCTCAGGATCAGTAAAGCAGACTGCCGGGATGCAGCGCTTATCCCACGCCTGTTTGCCGCCCGCGATAATTTCAGCAACCATTTCACCCTGCGCAATCGCCCGATGTGCAAGCATGGGCTCGCCCGTTACATCGCCTATGGCATAAATACCGCGCATGGATGTTCGGCATTTATCATCAATGCGGATAAAGCGGCCGTCCATATCAAGCCGGATTTCGCTTAATCCCCAGCCATCGGTTTGCGGTTTACGACCAACCGTAACCAAAATCTTGTCAGCCGGAATGGTTTGTTTTCTGCCATCAGTCAGCAACACATCAAGTGCTTTACCATCGGCGGATAGACCTTTGGCAGACGTGTTCGTCAACACGTCTACACCGAGTGCTTTCAGCCGTGCCATGATCGGACGCGTCAACTCTGCATCATATTGCGGCAGGATGCGATCAGTGGCTTCAACGATGGTGACTTTCGCACCAAGCTTTGCAAAGGCTGTGCCTATTTCAAGCCCGATATAGCCACCGCCAACAATGGCAAGCTTTTCCGGTATTGGATCAAGTGAAAGCGCTTCCGTTGAAGAAATAACATTGCCGCCAAAAGGCAGAGACTGAATTTCAACCGGCACCGATCCTGTTGCGATCACGATGTTCTCGGCATGGATGGTCTGGCGACCCGTATCGGTATCGACCAGCACCGTTTTGCCATCCATAAAACGCGCCTGCCCCTGAAACATCCGGACATGGGAGCGTTTCAGAAGCCCTGCAACACCGCTGTTCAGGCGATTGACGATGCCATCTTTCCATTCAAGCGTCTTGGCAAAATCGATCTTCGGGCTTTCAGCGGTGATGCCAAGCGCGCCTTTAGACGCAAATGTCGTGAGACGATGAAACTCATCGGCCGCATGGATAACTGCTTTTGATGGTATGCAGCCGACATTGAGACAAGTACCACCCAGCCGCTTTTTCTCGACAAGTACAGTATCGATGCCGAGTTGCCCGGCACGGATACCGCAGACATAACCGCCGGGACCGCCACCGATGATCAAAAGTTTGCAGGAAATCTCACTCATCCGATCAGCCCTCTACAAAAATCATCGCAGGCGTTTCAAGCAGGCTTTTTAGCTTCTGCACGAAGACTGCCGCATCCCAGCCATCGATGACGCGATGGTCGAAGCTGCAGGAAAGGTTCATCATTTTGCGCGGCACAAATTGTGTGCCGTCCCACATCGGACGCACGGCAATCTTGTTGATGCCGACAATCGCCACTTCCGGCCGATTAATAATCGGCGTGGTTGCGATAGCGCCAAGTGGCCCCAATGATGTGATGGTTATGGTCGAGCCTGTCAGTTCTTCGCGCTTGGCTGTACCGTTGCGCGCTGCTTCCGTCACTCGGACAAGTTCCGAGGCGGCTGCAAATACAGACAGGCTTTCCGCATGACGCACCACCGGCACGATAAGACCGTTTGGCGTCTGTGTGGCAATACCCACATGCACACCGCCAAACTGGCGAATAATGTCTGATTCATCATCGAAATGTGCATTGAGTCCCGGCTGTTCTTTAACTGCCTTGACGATTGAACGGATAACGAATGGCAGCAGGGTCAGGCGCGGACGCCCTTCCTTTTTCTCGTTGTTAAGCCCCGTGCGAAGGTCTTCAAGCTGTGTCACATCCACTTCTTCAACGATAGTAATGTGCGGAATGTGGCGTTTTGCTTCGGCCATGCGCTCGGCAATTTTGCGCCGCAGACCGATGACTTTGATCTCGTTGATCGAGGTGTCTGCGACATAACCCGAGACAGCAGGTGCAGCACCGCTTTCAGTCTGAAAAAAGGCATCCAGATCTTCATGGGTGATACGGCCAGCGGGGCCACTGCCTTTGACACGTCGTAGATCAATGCCTGCATCACGTGCGCGCAACCGGACCGATGGTGTTGCCAGCGGTTTTTCACCTTCTGCGCGCACTGGCCCTGCTCCGGCGAAGGCCCGGCTTAAGCTTTCTTTTTTCTGTGCAGCAGGTTTAGGCGGAACGGGCGTCTGCAACAGGACAGGCGTTTCCACGCTGACGGGTTGCGGATCAGGTTCAGGTGCTTCCAATTGCTCCTCGCCGCTCCCACCTTCTATTTCGAGACGAACCAGTTCGGAGCCAACAGCAATTTTCTCGCCGATTTCACCATTCACCGCGATGACTTTACCGCTGCGCGAAGAAGGGATTTCGACTGTTGCCTTATCGGTCATCACAGCAGCCAGCAGATCATCCTCCCGGACAATGTCACCAACCTTTACATGCCATTCGACGAGTTCAGCCTCTGCAACGCCTTCGCCAACATCAGGAAGCTTGATTGCAAAATGAGCCATTTAAGCCTCCATGATTGAAACAAGTGCACGACCGACACGATCTGGCCCCGGAAAATAGGCCCATTCCTGCGCGTGTGGATATGGCGTATCCCACCCGGTCACGCGGATGATCGGTGCTTCGAGATGATAGAAGCATTCGCGCTGCACGAGTGCCGCAAGTTCAGCGCCGTAACCGCAGGTTAATGTTGCTTCATGAACAATCACGCAACGTCCGGTCTTCCTGACGGAAGCCATAATTGTTTCCGTATCAAGCGGGAGCAGCGTGCGCAGATCAATCACTTCGGCATCGACGCCAGTTTCCTCCGCCGCAGCCAGTGCCACATGAACCATCGTGCCGTAGGCCAAAACTGTCACACCGCTGCCTTCACGACGGATCGCGGCCTTGCCAAGCGGCACGGTATAATATCCCTCAGGCACTTCGCCCAACGCATGCTTTTTCCATGAAGTAACGGGCTTGTCGTGGTGGCCGTCAAAAGGTCCGTTATAAAGGCGCTTTGGCTCAAACATGATGACCGGATCGGGGTCTTCAATCGCGGCCAGCAACAGGCCCTTGGCATCCGCTGGCGTAGACGGCATAACGGTTTTGAGACCCGACACATGGGTGAAAAGCGCTTCGGGGCTTTGGCTGTGCGTCTGCCCGCCATAAATGCCGCCGCCTGATGGCATGCGGATAACGATGGGACAGGTAAATTCTCCGGCAGAACGATAACGAAGGCGTGCGGCTTCCGAAACAATCTGGTCATAGGCAGGATAGACATAGTCTGCGAATTGCACTTCGATGCAGGGGCGCAAGCCGTAAGCCGCCATGCCAATCGCAGTGCCGACAATACCAAGCTCGCTGATAGGTGCATCGAAGCAGCGTTCTTTGCCGTATTTCTTCTGCAAACCGGCCGTACAGCGGAAAACACCCCCGAAATAGCCAACGTCTTCGCCAAACACGACCACTTTCTGGTCGCGCTCCATGGCAATATCATGGGCGTTCTGGATCGCCTCAATCATCGTTAGCTTTGTCATGCGTTATTTCCTCCGCATTTCCGAACCGAAAACCGTTTCACACTTTTCCTGGAAATGCTCAAAACCCCGCCTCCTGACGCTGGCGAATAAGATGCGGCGGTGTTTCAGCATAAACATCTTCAAACATATCGCGCATAGACGGCTTGCGACCATCATGAAGGGTGCCGATCGCCTCTGCTTCGCGCTGTGCGCTGACGACGAGATCGAGAATTTCCGCTTCTGCCTGCTTGTGCCGTTCGTCAGACCACACGCCGCGCTGGATAAGGTGGTTTTTGAGCCGCAGCACAGGATCACCCAGCGGCCATGCATCGCTTTCGGCTTTTGGACGATAAGCGGATGGATCGTCAGAGGTCGAATGTCCGCCAGCACGGTAGGTGACATATTCAATGATGGTCGGACCAAGATTTCGGCGTGCGCGCTCGGTGGCCCATTTCGCAACCGCATGAACGGCAAGATAGTCGTTGCCATCGACGCGAAGTGACGGGATTCCAAAGCCATGTCCGCGTGCAGCAAAAGTGCCCGAACCACCGCGTGCAATGCCCTGAAATGTTGAGATTGCCCATTGGTTGTTGACGATATTCATCACCACCGGGGCTTTATAAGTCGACGCAAATACAAGGGCCGCATGGAAATCGCTTTCAGCCGTCGAGCCATCGCCAATCCATGCAGCGGCGATTTTTGTGTCATGGCTTATGGCGGACGCCATCGCCCAACCCACAGCTTGCGTATATTGCGTGGCAAGATTGCCGGAAATAGTAAAAAAGCCATGCTCTTTTGAAGAATACATGACAGGCAACTGGCGGCCCTTAAGCGGGTCCTGCTCATTGGAGAAAATCTGGTTCATCATGGTGACGAGCGGATAGTCGTCAGCGATGAGAAGCCCAGCCTGCCGATAAGTAGGGAAGTTCATGTCGCCCTTACGCAACGCCTTGCGAAACGCGCAACTGACTGCCTCTTCACCCAGATGCTGCATATAGAACGAGGTTTTTCCCTGCCGCTGCGCCATCATCATGCGGGCATCATAAGCACGCAGGATCATCATGTGCCGAAGGCCATCTTTCAGCTCATCATCGCTCAGCGTGCCAGCCCAGGGGCCGACCGCCTCGCCTTCCCGGTTGAGCACGCGGATAATGCTGAAAGCCAAATCACGCATGGCTTCCGGCTTTTCGTCTATCTCCGGGCGCCTGACGCTTCCTGCACGCGGAATTTTGACGTGCGAGAAATCCGGCGCATCGCCGGGCCTCCATTCAGGTTCAGGGACATGCAGAGAAAGTACGACATCATCACTCATGCAGGTGTTCCTCGCAAACGTGCACAAAATGTCGAACGGGAGACTTTCGGTTTTGTTCCAGCTGCTGGACTTAGCAACAGCCTGAAGCCAGTCCTGATCGGATCGGCTTCATTTCCTCCCATACGACGTGAAGCCGAGTTCCTCCTCCGATTTCACGTGTGTAAGGGTGGATCGGGTTTAAGAATAAAGCAAGATTATTCTTTCAGGAAAGCGCCACGAAAAAATCCAATGCGTCAATTCTGACAGCTATGGCGACATAAGCGATCATTCGAAATAAGCTTATAGGATTGTTTTTGAATACAAATTATATGAAAAGAATGAACCGGCAGTACGTAATATTATTACTTCGAATTGACCGAAGAGTCAGTACCTGTTGGTACGATTTCGGGTTTAATGGATCCGTTTGAAATTATCAAACCGCTCCATGAGGCATTTTGTCCACAGGAGCAAGCTGTCTTGAATTATGCAAAGCGCGCGGTCCAGTACAAAAAAAGCGGCCCGTTTTGGGGCCGCTTTCAATTTTAATGATGCTTGGTGCCTTCACGCGCCAGTGCGGCGGTTGGGTCTCCAGCGAGGCGTTTGCGCGCCCTGTCGTCCATTAACTCATACCACATGGCATTGAGAACGGCGAAAGCGGCTGCGAGTGGAAGGCCCAAAAGCCATGAAAAATACCACATCTTGCTCTCCTTTCCTGATTGAATTCGTGCGGGCGACACGCGCCCGCCAATGATTTAATAAGCGTGGTTGCTTTCGTCTTCGATATCGCGTTTTTCGACCTTGCCCCACAGCACTTTGTAAACCCATGACGTGTAGGCAAGGATCATCGGAAGGAAGATCAGCGTGACCACGAGCATGATGAACAGTGTCATATGGCTCGATGATGCATCCCATACTGTCAGACTCGACGTTGGATTGATCGAAGATGGCAGAATGAACGGGAACATTGAAATGCCGACAGATGAAATGATCCCAAAGATCGAGACTGCACCAAACAGAATTGGAGCAAGCTCTCTTCCCATCCGCAGAGTCAGAAGCACAAGCAGCGGTCCGAGAATACCCAGTGCGGGAGCGATCAAAAGCACCGGATAGTTCATGTAATTATCGAACCACGCCGCATGGTCGAGTTCGACCACTTTACGCATCGGATTTGAAGGACCATCAGTGACAATTACACTGGTGATTTTATAGCCGGAAACCCACATCCAGCTGATAACACCCGCAAGCACATAAAGCACTGTGGTTATAATTGCTGCGATACTGCCATAAGAGCGAGCCCTTGCCTGAACAGCTCCCGTGGTTTTGAGCACCAGCCACGAGGCACCATGCATGGTGAGCATCGAAACCGACAGCAGCCCGCAAAGAAGTGCGAATGGATTGAGCAGACCGAAGAATGTTCCATCATAGAAAATCTGGAGGTCACTGTTGAAGCGGAACGGAACCCCTTGCAACACATTGCCCACAGCAACGCCGAAAATAAGCGACGGCACGAATCCACCGATGAACAATGCCCAGTCCCAGCCGGTACGCCATGCCACGCTGTCGCGCTTGGAGCGGTATTTGAAGCCAACCGGACGCAGGATGAGAGCGAACAATATGGCAAACATCGCCAGATAAAAACCGGAGAATGACACCGCATAAAGTGGTGGCCATGCTGCAAAGATGGCACCGCCGCCAAGGATCAACCAAACCTGATTGCCTTCCCAGACCGGCCCAATCGTGTTGATGACGATACGACGCTCGATATCGGTTTTTCCGACAAATGGCAGCAAAGTGCCAACGCCAAGATCAAAACCATCCATCGCGGCAAATCCGATCAGCAGAACGCCGAGCAGCACCCACCAGATGACGCGTAATGTTTGATAGTCCAACAAATCGCTGAGTACCATGATCCTTACTCCACTGGTGCAATGCTTGCAGGAGCGAGCAGTGCTTCTGGTTTGCTGTCAGGCTCCGGTCCGGCTTTGATTGCCCGCAGCATCAGGCCCATTTCGATGATGAACAGGACCGTGTAGATTGCGACAAAGCCAACAATCGTCATCAGAACCGTCGAAGCACCAAGATTGGAGACTGCAACTGCGGTCGGCAGAATACCTTCAATAATCCAAGGCTGACGACCGAACTCAGCAACAACCCAGCCCATCTCAGCTGCAAGCCAAGGCAGAGGGATCGCAAAGACCGCAACTTTAAGCAGGAACGGATAATGATCCAGCTTACGGCGCGCGGACAGCACAAAGAATGTTCCGGTCAGCAGGATCAGGAAGAAGCCGATACCGACCATGATGCGGAACGCCCAGAACAGCGGCAGCACGCCTGGTACTGTATCGTTTGCAGCCTGTGTGATCTGTGCATCAGTTGCCTGACGCGGATCATCCACATAGCGCTTCAGAAGGAGCGCATAGCCCATCCATTGACTGTTGTCAGCGAATGTATCCTTGACATCTTGTGGCACAGCACTGGTGTCCTGTGCAGCACGGATCTTTTGCAAAGCATCGTAAGCAAGAAGGCCTTTACGAATATTGCCTTCCGCATTTTCAACAAGCTGATCAATGCCCTCGATAGGCGTCGTGAGCGAGCGCGTACCAATCAGGCCCATAACCCATGGAATATGCACAGCATAGTGTGTTTCGCGCGTTTCCTGATCCGGGAAACCGAAGGCAGTAAACGATGCAGGTGCAGGCTCTGTTTCCCACATCGCTTCGATTGCTGCGATCTTCATTTTCTGGTGTTCATTTGTCAGGTAGCCGCTTTCGTCACCCAGAACCACCACAGAGAGAGCGGCTGCTAAACCAAAAGAAGCAGCGACCGTCATTGAACGCTTTGCGAGTTCAGTAGACCGACCTTTGAGCAGATACCAGGCCGAAACACCAAGCACAAAGATTGATGCGGTCACATAACCAGCCGAAACCGTATGCACGAATTTCGCCTGCGCGACCGGGTTCATCAGGACCGCAAAGAAATCAGTGATTTCCATGCGCATGGTTTCGGGGTTGAAGGCTGAACCGACCGGATTTTGCATCCAGCCATTCGCAATCAAAATCCACAGTGCCGAAAAATTGGAACCGGCCGCAACAGCATAAGTTGCCATAAGATGGCCAACCTTTGACAGTCGATCCCAGCCGAAGAAGAACAGGCCTACAAAAGTCGCCTCAAGGAAGAAGGCCATCAGACCTTCAATCGCCAGCGGCGCTCCGAAAATATCGCCGACATAATGGCTGTAATAGCTCCAGTTCATGCCGAACTGAAACTCCATCACAATGCCGGTCGCAACGCCCATAACAAAATTGATACCAAACAGCGTACCCCAGAACTTGGTCATCTGCCGCCAGATGAGTCTTCCGGTCATGACATAGACGGTTTCCATGATGGCAAGCAGCACGGAAAGTCCTAATGTCAGTGGTACGAAGAGGAAGTGATAAAGTGCCGTGATTGCAAATTGCAATCGCGACAGGGAGACAATATCGAATTCCATCTCTTTAAGCCGGAACCCCCGGCCCTCCTGATGTTAATAGCTGCGCCCGGCTCTCAAATGCGAACACAGCCCCCTACGCAAACTTCACCTCAATGACTTGAGTATTTCTTTAAAAGACGCCTCTCCTTTGGACACCGTTTGAACAAGAGCGCCTTGATCCAAAACAATCGCCTGATCACAAATTCGTGCTTCACGCTGAATATGTGTTGCAATCAACAATGTGCGTCCTTTGGCCTGTTCATTGAGACGAGAAAGCACGTCTTTAGCGGTCGCCTCATCTAGCCCCTCGGTCGGCTCATCAAGGAGCCATAAAGGTGCATCGGTTAGGAACAAGCGAGCAAGCGCCAAGCGTCTCGCCTGACCGCCGGAAACGCCAAGTCCCCCTTCGCCCAAAATCGTATCGAGCCCATCGGCCTGGGCTTTCATAAAATCGGCAAGTCCGGCAGCTTCCAATGCGGCAAGCAGTTGCGCGTCGGTTGCATCGGGTTTTGCAAGCGTGAGATTATTGCGCAGACTGTCTTTGAAAAGTTCCGTTCTCTGCGTCAGAAGGCGTACCGGCATAACTGCAACCGCACCGCTTTTTGCAGCGATTTCACCGGCCAGAACATTGAAGAGAGTTGATTTACCCGCACCGCTTGTGCCGATGATTGCGACATGTGCACCGGCTTTGATAATGAGATCGATATCTTCGAGCGCATTTACGGTTGAACCTTCATGGCAGACTGTAACGTGATTGAGAACAACCGCATTTCCCGGCTCAGGCAATGGAAGCGTTGTCAGCGCCTCTGATGCTTCAAGTGCAGGCCCGACGCGACGCGCAGCAAGTATTGTGCGGCCCAGTTCCATCGCGCCGCGACGCAGGGCTACAAACGGTTCCATCGCACCAAGGATAATGAGAACGCCAAGGGCTGCAACCGGCGCGTTGATCAGGTCCGCCTGCATAAGCAACCCAACCCCGATCAACCCACCCGCCAGAAGGCCAGCATGCAAAATGCCAAGACCTGCTCCTGTCAAAATCTCAATTCGATTGAGAATACGGTCACTTGATGCAATGTAGCCATCGGCCCGCATGACGCTCGAATTCTGGGCATCCATACGGCCAGCCATGATAAGTTCAGTTTGACCGGCGACCAGATCAATCGTTCGCGCCCGCAACGCTTCGGTGCCTTTTGCACGCTGCCGCATTGGCTTTTCAGAGCGTCGGGATGCAATAAGCGGTAAGCCAAGCCCCACAAAAAGCAGCGTCAAAGCCACGGTCAACCCGAAAAGCGGATGCATCAATCCAAGCGCGAGACCCGCAACAAGTGCGGTTGCAAGAGCTGCTCCTGCAGGCACCAGAACCCGCAAATACAGTGAATCCAGCGCATCGATGTCGGCGGTCAGCCGGAATAGTAGCCGCGCTGGACGTTTAAGCAGAGCGCTGGCAGCTGCCGGACGCGCCCAGCTTCTAAACAGCTTTTCGCGTAACGCTGCAAGGATGGCCAATGTGGCTTCATGCGTGACAAGCCGCTCCAGATAACGCGTTCCGGTACGAAGGATCGCAAAAAACCGGATGCCGGCGGCAGGCATGAACACATCAAATATGATTGCGGTTGACGCGCTCAATCCAGCAATCGCAGTCGCCGTGATAAACCATCCAGAAAGTCCAAGCAGTGCAATCCCTGCCAGAACAGTCATGGTTGCACTAAGGATACCCGCGTAAAGAAGCTTGCCTTTGGTCTTGAAAAACAGATTGAGAATCGGGCGGAGTGCCTGAAATCCGTTCATTCCGCAGCCCTCCTCTGGAAGAGGAGCGTATTGGCATTCTCGTCATCAAGCCGAACAATCCGATCCATACGGCTCGCAAGCTTCTCGTCATGGGTGGCTATGATAAGTGTTTTTCCCTTGGCGAGGCTGATAAGGCTCTCCGCTATGCGATCGGCCGTTTCATGGTCAAGATGCGCAGTCGGCTCATCGGCAAGGATAATGTCGGCCTGTTGATCAACGGCGATGCGCGCAAGCGCCAGTCGCAGCGCTTCGCCACCGGAAAGACCTGCCCCATTTTCGCCGATCGCCCCAGAACCGGTAACACCCGTGACGTGGCTCAACGCCATTTGTTCGATGATCGTTGCTGTCTTTTTTACATCAAGGGCGCGGCCCAGCGTAATGTTTTGCCGTGCACTGCCAGCAAAAATATGCGGCCTCTGCCCCACCCATCGCATTCTTGCGCGAAGGGCCGGAGCCGTCTCATTGTTAAGGACAGCACCGCCAATTCGAATTTCACCTTGTTGGGGAGATGCAAGTCCGGCGATCAACGCCAGCAATGTTGATTTTCCATAACCGCTTGGTGCAAGAAGCGCTATATGTTCGCCTGGCTCTATATCCAGATTGAAGTGCTCAAACACGCCTGCACCGGTAGCGTAGTGAAATCCGATATCGCGCAACACCAACGAAGGCGCGGTTTCAATCAAGTTCTCGGGACTGTCTGTGGACTTGATGCCGCCCACAACGGGCATTTCATACTTTGCTATATCTTCCAAAGCATCAATTGCCGCTTCGCCTGAAGCGCGATCATGCCAGACGGCAGAGAGATCACGCAGCGGCTCAAAAAATGCCGGTGAAAGCAGGAGAACGAACAAGCCTTCAGCAAGCGTGAGCTTGTGGCCCCAGGCGCCGAAATTCAGCTGGCCGAGCAGATGAAAGCCAATATAAACGGCCACCATGGCAACGCCTATCGCCGCAAAAAGTTCAAGAACAGCTGATGACAGAAAAGCAATACGCAAAACGATCATCGTTTTTCTGCGCAGCGTCTCGGCATTGTCACGCAGCCGGGTGGCGGTCAAATCGACCGCATGAAAACTACGGATCGTTGCAAGTCCGCGCAGACGATCAAGCAAAAAGCCATTCATGTCACCCAGTGCAACAAGCTGCTTCTCGCTTGCAGCTTTTGCGCGCCAGCCGATCAACGCCATGAAGATCGGGATCAAAGGTGCTGCAATCAGCAGAACAAGGGCAGCAGCCCATGAAAACCAAAAAACTGCAAAAAATATTGCCAGCGGCACCAACATCACGCGAATGCGCACAGGTACAAAGCGCGACATATAGGGCACGACCATTTCGGCCTGCTCTGCCAAGATGCTTGCCGCCTCACCGGACGATGATCGAGAGGTGTCGAGAGGGGAGCGTTGCGATAACGCGAAAACTGCCTTTTCGCGCAGGTTGCTCAGCTCTGAACGTGCTGCATCATAAGCCTGCGCTGCACCGCGCGCGTCAAGCATGCTGCGAAGAGAGCCAAGAACAAACAAACCTGCGGCCAGATAATAAATTGTCGTGTCAAAACCAACACTGGCGAGTTGGCCGATGCCAAAGGCGAGAAGTGCAGCCTGTGGCAGCCACAAAAGCGCTGCCACAGCCTGAAGCCTTGCCCCCTTTTTCAGAGCAGACGGAACTGCACGACGGCGTGAACGGCGTTTATCGCCTGTTGCTTGACCGTCTTCCTGTGTTGCATCTTCCGTTCTGGGGGCAACGGTTGTCACTCTCGTTTAGGCTCCTTTTTGGCCGCTGTTCTACCGCGTCCAAGAGCGACAATTCTGTCTGTCGTTTCAAGGAAACGGGTCACCTTGGCACCAAGCGCCAGAAGGCTGGTTAATCGGTCCGTGTCGAGCTTCTTAACGTCGTCATACCAATTGGTGAGGCGCTCGATCAGCGCATACATGTCCTTCATGCGCTCTTGCGCAAAACGGTCATTTGCATCTTGCGGTTGCTCCATCAGCACTTCCCGCAACACCGAAAGCGTTGGATCGATTTCGCGTTTCTTACGTTCTTCCGCCAAAGTACGTAAGATCACCCACACATCACCGGGCGTTGTGAAAAAGTCGCGACGATCACCTGGTATATGCTTGAGCAGCACAAGGTTCCAACCTTGTAACTCGCGAATACCCATTGAGACATTGGATCGTGAGACGCCAAGCGCATCTACAATATCGTCAGCACAAAGAGGCTCGGATGAAAGATAGAGCAACGCATAAATCTGACCAACCGTGCGGTTGATACCCCAGCGGCTACCCATCTCTCCAAAGTGGAGCACAAACGACTGAACAATTGGCGATAATTCCAAGTTCTCTCTCCCGTAAATTCTGAATTTTCAGAAATTACTGAAATTCAGATAATTCAAATTGCCTGAACCTTCAATCCGCATGCCTTGATGCGAGGGCATATAGACAATTAGCCGCAGCCCTCAGCACTCCTCCAAATGCTTCAAGCCAACGCTTCCGACAGCTATTTTTTGTCGGAAGATGAAGGAAGCTCTTTACTGTCCTGCGTTTGATCACGATGAATCACTGCGCGGCTCAGCAACATGAGCGTTACCGGCGTTGTGATGACCACAAAGACGGCAATCAACACTTCATGCAGAATCGGCTTGGATTGCAAGATGGAGAAAAACAGGACCGAAGCAATCAGGATTCCACCGGCACCGAAGGACGAACCAATCGTTGGCGTATGAATGCGTTCATAAAAACTCTTCAAACGAACCAATCCGATGCAGCCGACAAGCGTCAGAAAGGCACCGCCAACAAGAAAGAACGAAACAATGATAGCGGCCCAGACGGGCAGATCAGCAGCTCCGATCATTCGATCACCTCCCCGCGCATCAGGAATTTGGCAAGTGCAACTGTTGCAACAAAACCGAGCAGCGAAATGATAAGGGCTGCTTCATAATAAATGACGCTGCCGGTGCGCATGCCAAATGTAAGCAAAAGTAGCAGTGCATTGAGATATAGAGCATCTGTTGCCAGCACACGGTCTTGCGCGCGTGGCCCTATAAGCAAACGATAAACAACACAACCCATCGCAGCAACCAGCATGACCTGAGCTGCCAGCAGTGACCAGAAAAGAATAACTGCACTCATGCTGACTGCTCCTCTTTCACCACATCCGTCGCGCCAAATATACGAATAAGCGGTTGTTCGTAGCGCTGCTTGATCTTGGCACGCCAGCTTTTTGCATCGTCAAGATCAAGCACATGAATCGTCAGCACTTTTCGCGCAACGTTATAGTCTACCCATGCTGTTCCGGGTGCTGCGGTAATAATACAAGCAAGCACGGCCAATGCAGACCGGTTTTCCAGTTCCAACGGTATGACCACAAAGCCAGGATGGTGCGCTTTTCTGGGCGACAGGATCAATTTTACAACCGATAAATTCGACATCATAATATCGATGCTGACAACGCAGAACAACCATATCATCGTTGGGAGCGAGCGCAGATGGTTTTTTTGCGGCTGCAAAGCAGTCATCGCATAACAGGCCAACAATGATATCACGATGCCCAATAAGAATTGCGCCCGCGTGAAACCATTCAATAAAAGCCAGAACAGGATGAGAGAGACGAAAAGAAGCGGGTAAGGCAGTATTTTTCTCATTTTACCTCCACCGTTTCTCCACCCACACGCGGCGCATTCAAAACACTATTGATGTAGTCCTTTGGACTATGCAGCGAGCGCGCCGTTGCATCCATATATTGCATCGCCGGACCGGCTGCGATTGTAAGCGCCAGACAGACGCCTAGAAGACCGGCTATCGGCACCACTTCACGTACCAGCACACGCGGCACATTTCCTTCAAGTGAGGCCCAGAATGTACGTATTCCTGTGCGCGTCATGGCAATAAGTGCCGAAAGGCCCGAAAGCAGAATAAGCGCAATCAGCGCCCAGCTTGCAGGGCTCACAGGCATAGCGAGCGTCGGGGCCGCGCCGTCTCCATTGAATATGGCAGCAAGAATAAGGAATTTTGCGATAAAGCCGGAGAATGGCGGCAAACCAATCAACAAAATCGCAACAATGGCAAAACATGTGCCCAGAATAGCAAGGGTGGCGGGTAGAACAACGCCGACTTCCTCTTCCTCTTCTTCTTCCTCATCGTCACCATAGGCTTCAATCGTGACGGCAAGAACATTTGCTGCCGCATCCTGCCCCCGTTCTACGAGCTCTATCAGCAAAAAGAAGGCTGCAATCGTCAGTGTAGAACTGACCATGTAGAAGAGCGCGGCCCCCGTCATCGCCGTATTACCGCTGCCGATTGCTGCAAGAAGAGTGCCTGATGATACCAGAATACTATAGCTCGCCAGACGCCCCATGGCCTGTGAAGCCACCACGCCAATCAGCCCAAAAGCCAGCGTGACCATACCGCCATAATAAAGCCAATCATTGCCAAAACCATAGGATTCACCGGCACCGATACCGAACATCAATGGCGATAAGCGCAGCAGCACGTAAATGCCGACTTTACTCATGATGGCAAAGATCGCAGCAATCGGAGCCGCCGCTGCCGTATAGGTTGGCACCAGCCAGAAATTAAGCGGCCACATGCCAGCTTTCACCAGAAAGGCGACAGCGAGAACAGCGGCACCCGCTTCGAGTAACATGCGATCTTCGGCTGCAACCTGTGAAATTTTTTGCGCCAGATCCGCCATATTGAGCGTCCCTGTTACACCGTAAATCAGGCTGACACCGATCAGGAACAGTGACGATGCGACAAGATTGACGGCGATATAATGCATGCCTGCCTTGACACGTGCAGGGCCAGAGCCATGCAGCGCCAAACCATAAGATGCAGCCAGCATGACTTCAAAAAAGACGAAAAGATTGAACAGATCACCCGTCAAAAACGCGCCATTCAGCCCCATCAACAAAAGCTGGAAGATCGTATGAAAATTCGGGCTCGCCTTGTGCCAATGCGCCAATGCAAAGCTCAATGCAGCCAGCGCCAGCACGCTGGTCAGCATCAGCATAAGCGCCGAAAGTCTGTCCAAAACCAGCACAATCCCAAAGGGCGCAGGCCAATTGCCAATCAGATAAACCTCTGCCGCGGGCGCTTTTTCGCTCGCAACCCCCAAAAGCGTAAAAGCAATATAGATCAGGCCGATGATGGAGACTGTATTGATCACCATCTTCAATTTGCGCTTGCGTTCATCAAACAGCAGCAGCAATGCGGCCGTGACAAGCGGCAGGAGAATGGGCGCCACGATGAGGTGTGATTTCCAATCCATCATCTCTTCTCCTTGCCGTCGACATGATCGGTGCGTGTCAGTCCGCGCGAAGCGAGCAACACGACAAGGAAAAGCGCAGTCATTGCAAAGCCGATAACGATAGCAGTCAATACGAGTGCCTGTGGCACGGGGTCGGTATATTGCGCGGCCTGAACATTGATGCCGGTATCAAGCACCGGCGGCGCATTGGTGCGCAGGCGCCCCATCGAAAAGATAAACAGATTGACCGCATAAGAGACAAGCGCCAGACCAATGGCAACCTGAAACGTGCGCGGACGCAGGATCAGCCACACGCCAGATGACATCAATACGCCAATTGCTATAGCGAGAACGAGTTCCATCAGTTCTCCTCCTTCGCAGCGGCAAGTTTTTCGACGCGGTGTTTACGGATCGACTGATGCGCGAGCGCAATCAACATAAGAACGGTGGCACCCACGACCAGTGCGAAAACGCCAATATCAAACAGAAGCGCACTTGCGACAGGCATTTTTCCGACATGCGGTATATCTGCATACTGGAAGAATGTTGTCAGGAACGGATAGCCAAACAACCACGCGCCTGCTCCGGTGGCCGCTGCAATCAGCAAACCAAAACCGATCCATCGAACGGGCAGGATACGCAAATGATCTTCGACCCAGCGCGTACCAGCCGCCAGATATTGCAGAATGAACGCAATTGCTAACGTAATACCGGCTGCAAACCCACCACCCGGCAGGTCGTGCCCCCGCAGGATCAGATGCACCGCAAGAACGATAATGACTGGGAACAGCCATTTCATGACAACAGACGGCACAGCCAGATAATCGGTCAGGGTTTCCCCTTTTTCACGATCATCCATTGCCTCATCATAAGCATCTTGAATCTTCTGCTGAGCTGTTGAACCGGTGCTGTCCGGTGCCGGACGGAAACGTCGCAGCAGCGCAAAGACCGTCAACCCAACAATGCCGAGAACCGCAATTTCACCAAACGTATCAAATGCACGGAAATCGACCAGAGTGACGTTTACGACATTCTTACCGCCGCCGCCCGAATAGGCATTTTCCAGGAAGTAATCTCCAATACCTTTCGGTGATGGACGCGTCATCATCGCATAAGAGACAATGAACACACCAATGCCTGCTCCAATCGCCAGCGCGAAGTCGCGATAGCGCCGAATTCTCGGCCCGAATTTAACAGGAACCGGGTCTGGATCTTCCCAGCGCTTGGGCAGCCAGCGCAAGCCAAGCAGAAGCAGCACAGTCGTAACAATTTCGACCAGCAACTGTGTCACGGCAAGATCAGGAGCAGACAGCCACACGAATGTAATACAAGTGATAAGGCCTGCACCGCCGAGCAATATAAGCGCCGCAAGGCGATGATATTTAGCCTGATAGGCTGCGCCAATGGCACAGGCACCGCCCAAAATCCAAAGACCAGCAAAAATCGGGTCAACAGGCTGTACGCCCATCACCCCCACGTGAATTCCGTCTTCGAAGAGCGGCCACGCTGCGGCAACGATCGCAAAGACAACAACAAGGCGAAGCTGTGGCTGAAGTCTGCGTGTACTGAATAGGTTTTCGGCCTTGCGCGCCCAGTTCCACGACACCGTCACCAGCACGCGTTCAAAAATACGCTGCCCTTGCAAGTGGCGGAAGAACGGCGGTCCGTCCTCGCTTGTCGCAAGATAATTTTTGAGCGCCCAGAACAGAATGATCCCGCCAATCATAGCAACAATACTCATCATCAGCGGCAAATTGAAACCATGCCAGACCGAAAGACTATATTGTGGTGTCGCATCACCCAGCACGGATACCACAGCAGCATGCAGGAAGGAGCCGATTGCGATATTTGGAATGATGCCAATAACCAGGCAGAGCAGAACCAGAAGTTCAATCGGACGGCGCATCCAGTGCGGCGGCTCATGCGGCGTTTTTGGCAGATCATGCGGCGGTGGACCAAAGAAGGTCGAGTAAATAAACCGAACCGAATAGGCGACCGTGAATATGCCTGCAAGCGTGGCAATATAAGGCGTCACCGTATCAAGCGCCGATGCCATATGCGTTTCAACCGCTTCGGCAAAGAACATCTCTTTGGACAGAAACCCATTAAGCAGCGGAACGCCCGCCATGGATGCACTTGCGACCATCGCAAGTGTGGCGGTATATGGCATAGCGCGCGCCAGGCCGCTTAGCTTGCGCATGTCCCGCGTGCCGGTTTCATGATCGATAATGCCAGCAGCCATAAAAAGCGATGCTTTGAAGATCGCGTGATTGACCATATGGAAAATGGCAGCAACGGCGGCAAGCGGACTGCCAAGGCTCAGCAGTGCTGTGACAAGCCCAAGATTGCTGATGGTTGAATAGGCCAGCAAGCCTTTAAGGTCCTGCTGAAACACAGCAAAGAAGCTACCGATGAGCAGCGTTGTGAGGCCCGCGAGGCCCAAAATCCAGAACCATTCCTCGGTGCCGGCAAAGACCGGCCAAAGACGCGCAAGCAGGAACACGCCCGCTTTGACCATGGTTGCGGAATGCAGATAGGCTGACACGGGTGTCGGGGCCGCCATTGCATTGGGCAGCCAGAAATGAAACGGAAACTGGGCTGATTTGGTGAATGCGGCCATCAGAATGAGAAGGAGCGTCACCGTATAAAGCGGATGGGAACGAACCACATTCCCCGCCTCAAGAACTTTATCAAGATCGTAGCTGCCAACGATATGACCAAGCAGCAAAACGCCTGCAAGCAGACAAAAACCGCCGATACCTGTCACGGTCAAGGCCATACGTGCACCATCACGCGCACTGGCATTGTGATACCAGTAGCCAATGAGCAGGAAGGAGAAAATGCTGGTCAGTTCCCAGAACACGGCGAGCAGCACAATATTGCCCGACAGAACAACACCGAGCATCGCCCCCATGAACGAAAGCAGAAAAGAGAAAAAGCGCGGAACCGGATCCTCCGGCGACATATAATAACGCGCATAGATCACCACGAGCAAACCAATGCCGGTGATCAGCATCGCGAAAAGCCACGCAAAGCCATCCATACGGAAGGTTATGTTGAGGCCGTAATTCGGCAGCCAATCGATCGAGCCGCGAACAACGCCACCATTCGATACGATGGGATAAAGACTCGCTGTGATGACGAAGGCGACAAGCGCAATTGCAGCCGTAAACCATGCTGAGCCGCTGCGATCAACCCCCCGAAACAGACCTGTTATAGCGCTGCCAAGAAATGGAAGAAGGACCAGCAAAAAGAGCATCCTGCCGTCCATCGTCATGCGCCACTGGCCTCCATTCCGCAATCAAGGTTGATCCAAAGCAGGCACTGCTTATGCAAAAAGCAACAGGAACGCTCTGGTGAGTTTAAGATAGGAATCATATATTCCGATGTCATTATTATGACCGGCTAGCACTTATTATGGCAATAGCTTTCAATGGCTTATCGCGATATTTTGAATCATTTTATTCTGCGAAAGACCGATAAATGGGGCTTATTCGGCGCGGTTATCCATACAAGAACTCTTTATTGGGCATATTGACGCGTATTTTCTGCAACCGATAATGGGGCTAATAATTCTGTCGCCCAGGTAAAAAAGCCACTCCTAATTATCCAAAAGAGTTTTCGCGAGCTTTTCTGTCTGAACGCGAATATCTGGAACTGCCGTCACCTCCCAAAAAATCCCCTTCGTCACCGGCCCGACAGCGAAGATTGATCCTGAAGGCTCTCCGTGGGCGTTTAATACCTGTAGATCAGCTGCCACATCCAGACCAAGATCAAGAGCATCGGGCTTCGCAAAACCACCTTCCAATAGGCTGATCAGCGCCGGGTTGCGCGTCGTGGAAAATCGGGGGCTCCCACCACGGCAATCAATGATTGCTTGCACGTCAAGTTCATCAACGAGATTACTGTGCCTTTTGCGATAGTGAATGGCGATATGCGCGCCCTTGCTCTTCACAGAAGCTAAATGCGCGGCGGTGACCGTGAGTTGTCCTGACCGCTCGGCTGCTTTGATGCGTTCATCAATCGCCGGTGCCATACGATGGCGATGCACATCCCACCATGGCCGCAAGTGACGCAGAAAGCTCTGACGCTGCCGGAGTGGCAATCGACTCCAGATGGCTTTTGTATGAGGCCGCAGCCCATCAATCACGCTGCGCCATCCTTTGCCTTCCTTCTCCTGTTGTTTGATCAGCTTGCGAACACAATGAAGAAGTTCGGGCAATCCATCGGCAATCCGCAGTTGATCCGCTTCAATTGTCAGTGCCTCGGATGGTTCATGCCGTGCCGGAAGTAAACCACGCCGTGAAATCGCATGAATGTTACCCTTATGCCCTCTATCAAGCAGCGAAATGACACTGTCCACCATGGACAGGCCCGTGCCTAAAATTGCCACGGAACTATCGGGGGAAATGTCAAAATAGCCGTTGCTCGACCAATATTCCGTTACAAGATTTCCGGGCGTCGAAATTGCTGCTTCATTGCCTGTTGCCACAATAACAGCATCTGCAATGAAGTTTTGCCCGGCAGAAGTCGTTAATTTGGGGCGCAATCTTTCAAATGCTACGCTTGCAACCTCAGCATGCTCGATAAAAAGGCGGCGGGGCGTGCTTTCGAGATATGGCTTTAGCAAATCATTGAGGTAGAGCCGATACAGACAGCGCGGCGCAAAGGATTGAGCCTGCCAATTGCCAGCCTTTGCAGCCTTCGCATTGGTTTGAAGCCAGTTTAAGAAATGGTTCGAGTCATCTGGAAAAGCGCTCATATTGCTGGCGCGGACATTTAAGAGGTGATTGGGGTTAAGCGTGGAATATGCGACCCCTGCTCCGATGTCGCCCGAACGCTCGAAAATGCGAACCGTTGTCTCCGCTGATCGTACAAGCAATTGCGCGGCCATGAGAACGCCGCTTGCACCACCGCCGATTATAATAAATGACTTCAAACGAATATTACCTCCCTGCCCTGCCGTCTTTCAGGCACCCGCCGGTCTGGCTGAACATTTCCAACGACGTCTCAAACTCCTACAAATTTTGTCAGATTCGCACAAAAACAAAAGAGAAACCTCTTTTGACAACGGTTTGATTGAAGAAGATGAAAACCTAACGCATAAAAATCTCACGTTAAAACATGCACTGTTTGCACGCATGTCTTTACCCCCAAACCGGTTTCCACTTTTGGGAGACATGCGTTGTTTGCACGCATGTCTTTACCCCCAAAACCGGTTTCCACTTTTGGGAGACTGCTTTTCGTTGACAGTGTGTTTCAGAATCGCGGGCTGGCTTCTTTTCCTGAAATCGCAATATCTTGCATCAGTTTTTCATATTTGCTGCATTAAGTTCGCAGAGCAGAATCAGTGCCTAAATAGGATAATGAAGATGAGCAATAGCTATATCGGCGCCCTCAAACAGCGTCGCACACAATATGCACTTGGCAAGGCCCTCCCACTTTCCAATGAAGCAACCGCTGAACTAATCAAAGAAGCGATCAAGCATTCCCCTTCATCCTTTAATTCACAGAGTTCTCGCGCTGTTATTCTTTTTGGCGCAGAGAGCGACAAGCTGTGGAATATCGCCAAGGAAGAACTCCGTAAAATCGTTCCTGCCGATTCATTTGGTGACACCGAAGCCAAGATCAACAGCTTCGCAGCTGGTGCAGGAACCGTTTTGTTCTTTGAAGATCAGGACGTTATTAAAGGCCTTCAGGAAAATTTTGCGCTTTATGCCGATAACTTCCCTATCTGGTCGGAACAGGCGAGCGGCATGGCGCAGCTTTCGGTCTGGTCTGCACTTGCAAATGAAAATATCGGTGCAAGCCTCCAGCATTATAATCCATTGATCGATGCAGAAGTTGCCAAGGTTTTTGGCGTTCCTTCATCCTGGAAGTTGCGTGCGCAAATGCCGTTTGGCTCCAATGAACAGGCCTTTGGCGACAAAGCATTTATGGACGACGCCGAACGCTTCAAAGTCTTTGGCTAAACAAAGCCAACAATAAGGAACGGCTGGAAAATTCCAGCCGTTTTTTATTTCTCGAAGCTGAAGGGTGGCAACTGCTCTAACGCTGATTTCAGTGCCTCTGACCAGCTTTCGGAAACTGTTTGATAATAGGGATCTGTCGCTTCAAAGCGCCTGTGTTCACCGGCGACCAGACTATTGGCTTCATAAATCTGCATATCCAGCGGCAAGCCGACGGACAGGTTGGCTTTGAGCGTTGAATCGAACGAAACCAGCAGCAGCTTCACCGTATCCTCAAAGCTCATTTCCTGCTGATAGGCACGCACCAGAATAGGTCGGCCATATTTATTTTCACCGATCTGGAAGAATGGCGTATCGTCCGAACTTTCGATAAAATTGCCTTCTGGATAAATATAGAACAGCCGCGGTTCTCCGCCCTTGATCTGACCACCCAGAATAAAGGATGCGCCAAAAGCGTCGGCATTCTGTCCACCCGTTGCTGAACTTTTAATGACTTCCTTGACAGTGTCACCGATCAGGCGTGCAACCTGAAACATCGACGGCGCATCGAACAGGGAGACGTGGCGATCTTCCGGCGCTTTCATGCGTTCTTCAAGAAGGCTTGCGACCGCTTGCGTTGTCGCCAGATTGCCAGCCGACAAAAGCACGATCACGCGATCGCCGGGCTTGGTCCAAACGCGCATTTTCGAGAATTTAGAAATATTATCAAGACCAGCATTCGTCCGCGTATCGGACATAAACACCAGGCCACGGTCAATCTTTATTCCAACGCAATAGGTCATAGATAATTTCCGGCAGGCAGATTCAAAACTGAACCAATCACTGCCCTACATTAATATTGACTGCAAGACTTTCAATGGTTCCGCCAAGCCGAACCCCTGAAATTGGCGCAGCATCGCGATAATCAAGGCCAGTTGCTATCCGCACATAGCGGTCATTGGGACAAACATTGTTCGCCGCATCAAAGCCGATCCAGCCAAGACCGGCCACATGTGCCTCTGCCCATGCATGGCTTGCGGTCTGATCTTCGACCCCCTCCATGAGCAGATAGCCGGAAACATAACGCGCCGGAATGCCAAGAAGCCGAGCAGCAGACACAAAGATATGGCTGTGATCCTGACAAACCCCCTTGCCCGCCGCCAGCGCCGTTTCCGCATTTGTAAAAACGCTCGTCGTTCCCGGCATATAGGCCACTTCGTTATGAATGGTATTCATCATCTCGTGCAACAATGCCAATGGATCCTGCACAGTTGTCAGGCTGTTTGCCAGTGCACGAATACGTTCGCCGGGGCTGGTCAGGCGGGTTTCCCGCTCAAAGAGCCAAAGCGGCGCATAACCATAAACCGGCCCCAGCACACCAACACGGTCTTCCACCTCGACGCTGCCGCTGGCCGTGATGATGATTTCACTGATATTGCGATGGTGCTGCACCAGATCAACCTTGTTGCCAAAACCATCAATATAGGAAACTTCCGGCTCTCCGCCTTCGATTTTCAATTCCCAATGCTTGACCACCTGTCCGGGAAGCGTTGGTGGTCGCAAGCGCAGACGCTGAACAGCATAGGGCACCGGGTTTTCGTAGCGATAATGGGAAACGTGCTGAATATTGAGCAACAAGCGATCACCTCAATAGAAATTATAGGTTTCTGCGATCTCGTTGCCGAGCCGGTTATTCCGCGCGATAAATTCGGTCAGAAACTCATGCAATCCGATATCAAAAATTGCGCCAATTTCCTGATTTTGCAGCGTGGCGTATATTTCATCTCCTGTCTGATGACAAACAGCGCTATCGCCATAATCCTTCGCCAGATAATTGAGATGCCCATTGATGCTCTGGTAGCAATAATTAAGCGAGCGCGGCATACGGCCATTCAAGATCAGATAATCTGCAACATGCGCCGGGCGGTAATCGCCATCATAGACCCAGCGATACGACCTGTGCGCCGATACAGAACGCAAAATAGATTCCCACTGATAATTGTCGAGCGTTGTGCCGACATAGGAAACGGCTGGCAGTAGCACATAATATTTTACGTCGAGAATACGCGCTGTATTGTCTGCCCGCTCTATAAATGTCCCAAGGCCTGCAAAATCAAAGATTTCATTACGCAGCATCGTGCCGTGAAATGCACCGCGAATAAGCGCTGTCTCGCGTTTGATCTGATCCAGAAGCGGCGGCAGATCTGCTTCCTTCAGCGGTCTGCACAGTGATTTTTTGAGTACCATCCAGGCTTCATTGACGCTTTCCCATGCTTCTCGCGTCAATGCGGTTCGCACCATACGCCCATTGGAACGCGCCGTTTCAATGCATGACATGACACTGGATGGATTATCCATGTCGCGCAGCAGAAAGTCAGCCACGTTTGCGGCATTATAAGCATCATATTTTCGCGAAAATGTCTGGCTGGCACCTGCCGATACAATGACGGACGACCATTCTTCGGGTGCATCCGATGTCTTTGTGAGCGCCATTCGCAATCCCGCATCCACCAGCCGCGCCATATTTTCAGCACGCTCAATGTAGCGAAACATCCAGTAAAGACCATTTGCCGTACGGCCAAGAAGCATAAATATTCCCCTTCTCTGCGCACCAGTCTTGTCGCTGGCTTATAGCGCAATGCTAATCTGCTCTGTAATTCAATCGTCGAGCACCCAAGTATCCTTTGTGCCACCGCCCTGACTGGAATTGACCACAAGTGATCCTTCTTTGAGCGCCACACGCGTCAACCCACCGGGCGTAATACGAATACGGTCTGAAACCAGAACGAATGGCCTGAGATCGACATGCCGCGGCGCAAGACCGCTTTCCGTAAAGATCGGCGTGGTGGAAAGCGCTAAAGTTGGCTGGGCAATGTAATTACGCGGGCGCGCCTTCAACTTTACTGCAAACGCATCGCGCTCCGCTTTGGTTGCAGCGGGGCCAACGAGCATGCCGTAACCGCCTGAACCATGCACTTCCTTAACAACGAGCTCGGCCAGATTGTCGAGCACATAGCTAAGACTATCCGGCTCTGAACAGCGCCATGTCGGTACATTTTCGAGGATTGCCTTACGGCCTGTGTAGAACTCAACGATTTCAGGCATATAGGAATAGATCGCCTTATCATCAGCAATACCCGTGCCCGGTGCGTTGGCGATAGTGATGTTTCCGGCACGATAAACATCCATAATGCCTGCAACGCCGAGCGTTGAGTCCGGCCGGAATGTAAGCGGGTCAAGAAAATCATCATCCACCCGGCGATAAAGCACATCAATCGCGCGGTAGCCTTTGGTTGTGCGCATGGCAACGCGTCCGTCGACAACGCGCAGATCGCTGCCTTCCACCAGTTCTACGCCCATTTGATCCGCAAGAAATGCGTGCTCGAAATAGGCAGAATTATAAATTCCCGGTGTAAGCACAGCCACCGTTGGCACGCCCTGCGTTCCGGGCGGTGCGACACTGGCCAGTGATTGCCGCAGCAATTGCGGATAATTCTCAACCGGACGAACCTTCACATTCTGAAACAGCTCAGGAAAAAGCAGCATCATGGTCTCGCGATTTTCCAGCATGTAAGAGACGCCGGACGGGGTACGGGCATTGTCTTCCAGCACGTAAAACTGATTTTCTGCCGTACGCACGATATCGACACCGATAATATGCGTATAAACATTGCCCGGCGGACGGAAACCAATCATCTCCGGCAAAAACGCCTCGTTGTTGACAATCAGGTCCTTGGGAATGCGCCCTGCCCGGACGATTTCCTGACGATGGTAAATATCATCGAGAAATGCATTCAGCGCCATCACGCGCTGTTCAATGCCTTGCGAAAGCCTTCGCCATTCCTGCCCGGAAATAATACGTGGAATAATGTCGAACGGGATCAGGCGCTCCGCTGCGTCCTCATCACCGTAAACTGCAAAAGTGATGCCAGTCTTGCGAAAGACGCTTTCTGCGTCCTGCGTTTTTTGCAGAAGTTTATGCTGATCCTGTTGGTCGAGCCACTGCTTGAGAAATTCGTAGGGTTGGCGGACATTCCCGCCATGATTGAGCATCTCATCAAATGGCTTCACTTACTTCCCCTTCTTTTTTGCTAATAGTCAGCTTCAAATCAGGGAAATGCAAGTGTGCAAACCATACAAAAGTGCAAAGCTGGGTTGCGCAATTTCGTCGCGACAATCGCCCAGCCATCGTTTCTAATTACGCCAAATGGTCATTTCAGCCTGGGCGAAACGCTTTGACAAAGGCAGGATCTGTATCGATACGGCCAGCACCAATAAGATCAAGACAATAAGGTACAGCCGGAAAAATAGCCTGCAAGGTCATTGCAATGGAGGCCGGCTTACCTGGCAAGTTGAGAATAAAGCTCTTGCCGCGACTGCCAGCAGTCTGCCGCGAAAGAATAGCGGTTGGGGTCTGCTCCAGACTTGCGCGACGCATCTGTTCGCCAAAGCCCGGCAATTCCTTATGCAATACCACCTGCATGGCTTCCGGCGTTTCATCGCGTGGGCTTGGACCGGTTCCACCTGTCGTCAAAATCAAATCGCATCCAACGGTGTCAGCAAGATCAATGAGTGTATCTCGTACGGATTCCATACCATCCGGGATGACGCGCCTGACGATCTCATAGGGTGTGACAATCGCGCTCTTCAGCCACAATTCAATGGCCGGACCACTAAGATCTTCATATTCGCCGCAACTTGCACGGTCAGAAACAGTAACGACGCCGATTTTCACTGTCACATCCTTTTCATTGCGCTTTTTCTTCGCTTATACCGATATCTCGCCAGCTTGTGAAGATTTCGGCATCAAACCATTGTGATGCAAAACTGGTATATTGAACGCCACACAAAATACTGTTGCTTTCCCAAGAAATTAGAGCTTCAATCACAATATTGATGGGGGGAGAACACCATGCCATTCAGAGGCGCTCAGTATCGAGGAACGTTCATGCCCGAGGACTTGCAAGTGATGCAAGCCGCTTACAACAAAAGCTGTGTCTTGCTGGAGCGTTGTCCGAAAACGCATATATCAAAAAATGATCTCGCACGTGAAGTCATCAAGACATTCGAAACAGGTGAATCCGATCCGGATAAAATTGCAAAAATCGCAGTGCAATTGGAATTAATGCGCCCTTAAGCGCAGTTACAGTATGTAAACGATCTATAGTTATGCTAATAAGCATTAGGATTTTCTAAAATCTAGCGTTAAAATGTAGTTCATTTTATGAAAATCGGTCAACCATGACCAAACAGCAATGAAGTAAGATGCCTTTTTCGAGAGATTATTTTTTCAAGCGTTTCAAGCCTCCTGAACTGGAACAGTTACAGGCGGCATATGTTGAAACGTGTCAACGCCTGGGGCGTTGTCCGATAACCTCTCCTCAGAAAGATGAAATGGCGCGCGAGATCATTCAGATTTACGAATGCGGTGTTTCAAATCCGCAGGTGATCGCTGATCTTATGATGCAGATCGAAAGTGTGAAGCCGAAGCCTTTCGCCGAACAGGTTCTCGTACAGAGTTTCGATGAACAGATAAAAATTGCCTGACGCAATCGAAAAAATGTGAGCTTCTGTATTCGGCCAAAGTGCTGACTTTAGCTTATTTTTAAATTTTCACCATAACCAATTGTTTTTATACGCATTATTTCAAAATGTGCGAGATAGCCTGCCATCATCTTTAAGACTTTTGTAAACTTTGGATTCAGCTTTATGCAGTAATCTTTAGTTAGCAATTAGCTTGAGGTGAGCGTTGCGGGTGTTGATTGATGGCATTTCTGCGATCGTGTCTGGCTGCAGAGTGCCTGAGTTTTGTGTACGGGTATCATGCGTTTTTCAGTTGTGTCAGCAATTGCCCTTGCCTGTACCGCTCTGGCGGGTTGCACGTCGAGTTCGGGCATCGAAAATCTGATGCCGCAACCTTCTGCCGAGCTTACCAGTTCTGTGATCAGGCCCTCGGCACCTGTAACCGAAACGGAAAGAGCGCCTCAGTCTATGCCTGCCGCACCGCAGGCAGAAGTTTTGGCTTGGGCCGGACCGGTACCCGATGCCGGTCCTTTCAAGGCCTCGCCTCCCGCCCCCGTAACTCCGCCACTGCAAAAAAGCATTGCAACGCCAATTTCCGTTCCAAAGCCGGATGTTGCAGCCTACCCGCCAGTGCGTCTTGCGCCCGCGCAACGCTTACGCGTTTACAGTCAGCGGTTTCGCGATGCAAAACCGATTAACTTCGGAAAAATCTCGCCACGCAAACATGCCGTGCATGGCGTGGATGTATCGCGTTGGCAGGGAGACATCGACTGGGCGACGCTGCGCAAGAACGGTGCAAACTTTGCCTATATCAAAGCGACAGATGGCGGTGATCACCTTGACCCGATGTTCAAAAAGAACTGGCGCGATGCAAAAGCTGCGGGATTGAAGCGCGGCGCATACCACTTCTTTTATTGGTGCCGCGTGGCAAGTCAGCAAGCTGACTGGTTTATTCGCAATGTGCCGGTTGATCCCGATGCATTGCCGCCAGTGATCGATGTGGAATGGAATGGCGACTCGTCATGCAAACGACGCCCATCGCCTGCGCAGGTGCGTGAAAAAATGCAGGTTTTCATGGATGCGCTCGAACGCCATTACGGCAAGCGTCCCGTGATCTATACCGCGCCTGATTTCTATGACGACAACCTCAAGGGCGCATTCACAGATTACCCATTCTGGCTACGCGCTGTCGCACAGCATCCCTCCAAGGTTTATCCGGGGCGTCGCTGGATTTTCTGGCAGTATTCGGGTTCAGGTCTGTCTCAGGGCGTCGATGGTAAGATTGACCTTAATGTCTTCCAAGGCAGTGAAGACCAGTGGCATCAATGGGTTCAACGTTTTGCCAGCTGATCCCTTTTCAGGGATCAGCTTCGTGCGCATCAGAATTTGCCGATATTTTCGAGATCATAAGGCGTTGACTGGTACATTTCATTGATCCAGTTGCCAAAAAGCAGATGTGCATGGCCGCGCCAGCAATTCTGCGGCTTCTTGCTGACATCGTCATTGGGAAAGTAATTGGCAGGCAGCGGTGTTTCCGGTTGAAGCTGAATGTCACGGAAATACTCATCGGCAAGCGATGTCGTGTCATATTCAACATGGTTGAACATGTGCAATGAACGATGCTTTGGATCTTCCAGCAGGCAAAGGCCGCTTTCCGGGCTATCGACGAGAACTTTTAGGCCGCTTTGTGGAGGAATGTCGTCCTTGCGCACTTCTGTCCAGCGGGAAACTGGAATCGCGAAGTCATCGGAAAACCCGCGAAGATAGGGTGAAGACGGCGCGAGATTCTGTTGGCTGAAGACACCGGATGCCTTGCTCTGCAGATCATATTTGCCCATACCATGAAAATGGTGGACGGCGGCCTGTGCTGCCCAGCAGATATTGAGCGTACGGTGGACATGAGTTTGCGTCCAATCGAAAACCCTCTGCATTTCATCCCAATAGGTCACATCTTCAAAGGGCATGCGCTCAACCGGCGCGCCTGTGATGACAAAGCCGTCAAAGCGCTGATTGCGGATATCTTCCCATGGCTGATAAAAAGAAAGCATATGATCCGCTGGAGTATGCCGCGCAACGTGATTGGTAATGCGAACAAGCGTCAGTTCCAGTTGCAGTGGCGTCGCCCCCAGCAGCCGTGCAATCTGTGTTTCCGTTGTGACCTTGTTCGGCATCAGATTGAGAAGGCCGATCTTCAGCGGCCTGATATCCTGACGCACAGCATCTGCCTCACGCATCACCATAACGCCCTCTGCTTCGAGAACACTGGTTGCAGGCAGATCATCAGGAATTTTTATAGGCATGCGTGTCAGTCCTTCGTTATGTCAAGGCAGACGCATGTGGCTTTGTCCGTATGTTTGCCGGTCGGCCACATCCTTCCTTTAAGGAAGTACCACCTTGCCCGGAAAGGCAGGTTGGCGTTGGGCGTCGCCTCAACTCTTGATGTGAGATAACTACTACTCAAAGAGTCGGGCGCTGGCAATAGGTCCGTTTGGAAGAGTTTTTATAAGGCGAGGCTGAAACTGAAAAAGTGGCCCTTTCCATGTTCAGACGCTTCTGTTGCAAGTGGAACAAGCGGGCAGTTCAGACGTTTCCCTATCAGATCGTTGATCTAACCTGTTTTGCTGGAAGCATAATCTTAGCGTCACTGGTTTGAGTGTCGTCGGATTATGCTCTTCCTCAAAGATGTGCTATTGTGGCAAAAAATGGGAGGGAAACATGAGCAATATTATATTCTGGATAGCCTTGGTTATTCTGCCGGTTCTGGCAGGAACGGCTTTTGCCTATTTCCGACATATGCGCCACGGAGATGACTTTTAGGTCATCCTGGCGAGGTAAAGCTGTGCCAAAAGTGGGAGCCAGCCCTGTGCGATAATCAGTAGGCTCTGGTTGATCAACCTGATAGCGTTCGTTTGCCAAGCGCAATGATCGTTAGATGAGTGCGAGTTTTTTCGCGCCAACTCAGGTGAATAACTGCAATGAGCGAAACGGATACCCCCCATATCCTCGTCGTTGGTGCAGGCTTTGGTGGCCTGCAATTAATCCATGATCTAAAAGGTGCAAATGTTCGCATTACGCTTGTCGATCAGCGTAATCATCACCTCTTTCAGCCTCTTTTGTATCAGGTCGCGACAACAATCCTTGCGACATCCGAAATTGCATGGCCAATTCGCCATCTTTTTCGCGATCGCAAAGATGTAACCACCCTGCTCGCCACTGTTGTCGATGTGGACACGTCCAACAAACAGGTGAAGCTCGAAGACGGCTCTACACTTGATTACGACACGCTCGTGCTCGCAACCGGCGCACGGCACGCTTATTTCGGCAATGATCGCTGGGAAAAGCTTGCCCCCGGTCTTAAGGCGCTGGAAGACGCTACGACCATTCGTCGTCGTCTTCTTTTGGCGTTTGAACGCGCCGAACGCGAGACAGACTTCGCAAAACGACGGGCATTGCTCACATTTTCTGTGGTGGGAGGAGGACCAACCGGCGTTGAATTGGCGGGTATTATTGGTGAACTGGCCAAACATACGATGTGGCCGGAATTTCGTAATATCGACACAAGGGAGGCGCGCATCCTGCTGATTGAAGCGGGTCCACGCATTCTGTCTGCATTTCCGGAAGATCTTTCATCTTACGCTCAAAATGCCTTGAAAAAGATTGGCGTTGAGGTGCGTCTTGGGATGCCGGTGAAAGAAATCACTGAAGATGGCGTAACTGTTGGCGATGAATTTATTCCCTGTAAAACGGCCATATGGGCAGCGGGTGTTGCAGCTTCGCCTGCCGCAGCCTGGCTTGGCGTTGAAAGCGACCGTGCAGGTCGCGCACGCGTTCTGGCCGATCTCACCGTTCCCGGCCATGAGGATGTGTTTGTGATCGGAGATACCGCCTGGGTCGAAGGGCAGGATGGAAAGCCGGTTCCCGGTATTGCACCGGCTGCCAAACAGCAGGGCGCTTATGTTGCTAAGGTCCTTCGCAGCCGTATATCAGGCCAAACCGCTCCGGCCCCCTTTCGCTATCGCCATCAGGGCAATCTTGCAACGATTGGCCGAGGTGCGGCCGTCGTCGACATGGGGCGGATCAAGCTGAAAGGCGCGCTGGCATGGTGGGTATGGGGCATTGCCCATATCTTTTTCCTGATTGGCACACGCAGCCGCGCGGCGGTTGCATGGAGCTGGCTGTGGACCTTTATATCGGGTCAACACAGTGCCCGCCTGATCACACAGGGCAAGGCTATCGAAGATAAAAAACAGAGCGCCCCCTGAAAAGGGTGAAACATTTTTAGACATATATGCGCGTTAAAACAAAGGATTAGCGTGACAATCTGATTCAATCAACTCAAAGCACCTTCAAAAAAACGGCCTGCTTTTCGCGGGCCGCTTTCATTTTATCTCTCTGAGAGAAAGCTTGTTATCTAGCCAGCCATGAAGCCTATTGCATCCTTGTGCCAGTAGCCTGCAACGAGTGTTTCTTCCCGGCTTTTTCCAAGCTTCTGGCGCCAATGTTGGCGAATGACTTTCGCCTGATCCGCCTCGCCCGCAAACCAGCCAAAGGTGTCAGGGCCTTTCGGCCACTCCGCTTCACACAGAGTTTTTGTGAGTGTTTCGGCAGCGCATTTCTGATCGGCATCAATAATCCACTCGACCGAAAACCCTTCTGGGTGAACGAGTTGCTGCACATCCTTTTCGCTATCGACTGCAATCACAACACGGCCTGTCACATCCGCTGAAAACTCTTCGAGCATCCGCCCGATTGCTGGCAAACCGGTTGCATCGGCACCCATAAGATAGCGGCTTGCATGGCGCAGAGGGCGGCCAACCGGCCCCATCAAACCAACCTGATCACCGGGCTTAACGTTTTTTGCCCATGTGCAGGCAAGCCCTTCAACGTCGTGGAGATAGAAATCGATCTCCAGCCAACCGGCTTCAATGTCAAGGTTGCGGACTGTGTACGCACGCGATGCGGGCTTGCGCGCCTCGTCAGGCCAGAATGGCAATCCATTTGGCCCCATGATCGGCCAAACGGGCTGCGGAACCTCGTTGGTGGGTAAAAGCAGACGGATATGCATCGCTCCAAACAATGCAAAACGCTTGAGATCTTCTCCCATGAGACGAAGCCGCAACATATGTGGCGTGAACAGATTGGACGAAAGCACGCGCATCAGGCGAAACTGCGGAAGAGCCTGCTCTCCCGCCCTATCGCCCAGCCAAATAATCTCCGGGGCCTCCGCCTTTGTGTAGAGTTCGATGGCAACCGCTGCGATATCTTTTAATCGATGCAGACCTGTATCGTCATCTGCATGCAGCGCGACGCTGTAGCCGTGCAATTTACTATCAATCTCAATCCGCCCAAAGGAGAACTCGAATATGTGGTTGTCGCCACTGTTATCATATTGCGCCTGGTAGGAATTCAGACGATCGATAATGTTCGGCAAATAGATGCCGCCATTTTGCAATCGAATGCTTGCATGGCTCAATAATGCGCGGGAAACTTCAGGAGATGGCTGTGACACGGGCTTTCTCAGTCAATTTTAAATAAGGAAAACTTTGTGCAAGAAAGGATTGAAAGCATGTCTGCTTTCAATCCGGAATATTAGCCGCCAATGCGGCCGGTGATGGCGATCTTAAAGGTTCTGCCTTTAGCCTGATCAATATCTGAGCTGGTGGCCCAGCCCGTTTGCGCGTCCGTGTAAGCCTTGTTGAAAAGATTATCGACGCCGAAATCAAGCTTCACATGATCGTTCACCTGCCAATTGGCGAATACATTCACCAGATCAACACGCGGATATACTTTCACGCCACCCGTCGTCAGAGCACGATTAACCTTGCCGACGCTTTCATATTCTACGCCGTAAACCAGCTTTTCTTCAAAAGCTTTCAGGCCCAGCGTTGCGCTGAAATTATTAAGCGGTGTATTGCTCAGACTATCCCCTTTGTAGATACCATCTTTCATCTCGGCGTCAGTATAAGACGCGGCAAGATTGACATATCCCCACCAGTTGTCATAGGTGCCTTCAAATTCTACGCCGCGCAGACGCGCTGTGCCAACATTCTCAGATGTCGTTACTTTGCCGTTCTTTACGGTATTGATGTAGTCTTTCACATCGGTATGGAAGAAATTCAGCTTGGCACGCACCTGATCACCAGCATCCAGAATGCCGTCCTGCCGAAGGTTGACACCGGCTTCGAAGGAAGTGGCGACTTCTGGCTTCAGCAACAGATTTGGCTCATAGCCAGAGCCATGCGCGCCATTTTGGCGGAACATGTCCTGCATATGCGGCACCCGATAGCCCTGCGAATAAAGGCCGTAAAACTGCACACCATCCCAAGGTGTTATGCCGACGCTTAGACGCGGCGAGAGACGATTGCCGTCAGCGCTGACGTCTTCCGACGGCAGCAGATTTGTTGCCTTCGTGGTGCCATCAAGCCGGTAGCCGTCATAACGCAGTGCACCGATCAGCTCCAGCCACTTCTGGTACTCACCCTGCCACTGAAGGACGCCGCCATAGGCCTGCTGATCGCCATTGCCAAAGTTATCCGTATCGGATTTGCCGCGCATCTTATAATAATCAACACCATAGGTGATCGTGTGTATCATGGCGTCAGTTTCAAATCGCGAGCTGTTATAAGCACGGAACCCGGCCGTCGACACATCATAATAACGCGTTTTGCCAATATTGGCTTTTGGCCAGATCTGGTACTGGTCGTTATCCGTATCGGTGTAATAAGCATTGACCGACAAGTTCCAGAACGGGTTGTCTTCCGGTTTGTAGGTATAATTGCCGGTGTAATTGCTCACAATTGTATCAGCGTCGTAGCGCGACAGAACTGCTGACGTCGATCCACTGCTGCCAGTCATGATATCGCTGTATTTCTGGCGTGAATAGCCAACCTTCAACTCATGCCCTTCGGCGGGACGGATTGTGACTTTACCCAAACCGCTCACGACACGCTCGCCCGTCCAGCGAACGACATCACCATCACCATTCTTATAAGCATCGCTGTCGCGATAATTCAGATTGCCAATCACGTCAAAATTTTCATGAAAGCGATAAGCACCGACAGTGCTGGTCATCCAGCCCTTGCCATTGCTTTCATAACGCAGTTTTTCACTCAGAGCCCATGTTTCATTATCGCGAAGGAAATCACCGGCATCCTTCGTTTCAAAGGCAACCAGACCACCGATGCCACCGGAACCATATGCATTGGAAACAGGGCCACGAATGACTGTGACCTGCTTGAGCATTTCCGGCTCAATATAGAATGAACCGGAACCGTGGCCCACACGCCAATAGTCCTGACGAGCACCATCCAGCGTGACAGCAACACGGCCATATTCCTGAAGTCCACGAATATTAATAGAGGTTGCCGGATCGTCACCGTTTAGGGACGCATGAACGCCGGGGGTCGCCCTGAAAAGACCAGCCGCAGTCGTTGCCTGAATACGATCAATATCGCGCTGCGTTATAATGCTGGTCGATCCGATTGCATCTATGACAGCCTGGTTCTGAATCGTGGGTGAAATCGTGATCGTGTCGAGTTGCAACGCTTGCTCTGAGCGCTTTGCTTGATCTTCTGCCTTTTCGGCGGTGACTGTTTGTGCAAGAGCGGATCCCGCGCCCAACAGCATCAAAGAAAAAGCCCCACCAAGCGTTGTTGTCACGAGCAGATACCCCGTGTGTCCTGTTCTCAACAGCATTCCAAGCCCCATTCTGCAATTAACGGCATAATTAAGATGACAAAAAGACTCATATTAATTGCTGGCTATATTAATCATGATATTAAGAGTCAACTTTAACGGCCTGGAAATGACGAAATTTTTTATGGTTTTTTTCAGCAGCCGATCAGTCGAAAATAATCGATTTAAAACGAAGTATGATATCAGATAAAATCAGCCATTCTTCGGATATTCATTTCATTCGTTAACGCAATTTAAGACATTGGAAATAAACCAAGCGCCTCATCATCACCGCAACTTGTATTCCGGCGGAGCGCTTGCTGTGATCGGGTGATAATCATCCATTCTTTTCAGTAATTACTGAAAATTCACTGTGACAATTGAGGGGTTGCTTTTTAAAAACGACTGGTTATTTTCTTCTCCACTTGGAGGAGGAAAGAGCCGCCCCAGCGCGTTTATCGCTGCGGGGCGGTTTCTTATTTCAGCTATTCAAAAATGCATATCTGCCTTGCAGCATAATGCCTTGTAAGTCGTCAGCATCAACCCTATTTTCAGGTTGTTCAGTTTCACTCCTCCTCCCAGAAACTGAACATGAAGCGCGGCACTCCTCCTCCCAGTCGCGCTTACCAGATCCGCCCGTTGCACACTCCTCCTCCCAGTGCAGCGGGCGTTCTTGTTTTCAGCGTTGGAAAATTAGCGCGGCTTCGAGCGGCTTTCGATCCGATTGAATCAGATCGGCGCTCTAAATATTTGTTTTGACGCGCATCTTGGTCCGAAAGCTGTTTCACACTTTTTGGATAGTGCTCTAATCGAGTTTTGAGCTTGGCGTGAGCTGCTTGTTCTGCTCCTGCGCGAGAAGCGACCATGCTGCAATAAACATTGCGGCAATCATCGGACCAACAACGAACCCGTTAATTCCGACGAGAGAAATCCCGCCAATCGTTGAAATCAAAACGACAAAGTCCGGCATGCGTGTGCCCTTGCCCACCAGCGGCGGACGCAGCAAATTATCGATCAGCCCGATCACCAGAACACCGACAAAGACCAATATAAAGGTCTGGAACCACATTCCATTCACGGCAAACCAAATAGCAGCGGGCCCCCAGACGAGAGATGCGCCGACAACTGGCAGCAGCGAAAAAATTGTCATCAAAACGCCCCACAGCAATGCTGCTTCAATGCCGATCAACCAAAATGTGACACCGCCAATTGTGCCCTGAATAAGCGCAATGATGATATTCCCCTTAACCGTTGCACGAATAACAGCAGCAAATTTCTCGAGAAACTGATTTTTGTAATCTTCGCTCAGAGGGATCGCCTGGCGAATCTTTTCTCCAAGTTCCTCACCATCGCGAAACAAAAAGAAAAGCAGATAAATCATGATGCTGAAGCTGATAATGAACTGAAGCGTATTCTGCCCCAGGCTAACCAAACGACTTGCGAAAACCTGGCTGCCTTGCAGTATCCCGCCAGTAATGCGCGCGCGCCATTCCGCAAAAGTTCCCAGCTCAAAGCGTATCATCCACTCTTCCAAAGTGCCGGGCAAAGCTGCCAGAATACGTGTGAGATAGCTGTTGAGATCAAATTCACGCGTCGCCAGACGCTGGTAAAGGGTATTTCCCTCCTGAGCCAGCAATCCAAAAATGAATAGCGCTGGCAGGATGACCAGACAAAGGCACATCAGCACCGAAAGGAAAGCCGCCAGATTTTTGCGCCCACGCAACGAACGAAGCAATCGTTGTTGCACCGGGTAGAAAATAAGCGCGAGAATAACGCCCCAGAGCACCGCCGAATAATAAGGTATCAGCAGCCAGGCAAAGGCGACCGTCACCAATGCCAATAGGATATAAAAACTCGCACGCTGGACAGACATGATCACTCATTGATTATTACTATATTCGAAAACTGCCCTGATTTTCCTTGAAATTCAATAGCTCAGGGCAATTCCCTCAATAAGTTTCGCGCGGCGACATGTCAGCAATTCATTTACGAACGCGGCTGCACCCTCCGATTGTCAACCAAAAAAATTAATATTGTTGACAATCCGATGTATCTGGCGTTCAATTCCGCTCGCTGCGCCCCACCAAACGAGGGAGCAGTGACCAAACAAGGGGAATAGATATGTTTAACAGACGCGCAGTTTTAAAAACTGCGGCGCTCGGCGCCGTTTCACTTTTTGCGCTTATCTCAGCAAATGCCTCCCAAGCGGCTGATAAAGAACTCGAGATCGGCTTTGTGGGTGTTACAAGTGGTCCAGCAGCGGCATGGGGAACATCCAACGTTCGATCCATGCAGGTTCGTGCTGACTGGCTCAACGAACTGGGCGGCGTAAAGATCGGCGACGACAATTACAAAATTAAGATCGTAACCTTCGATGATCAGAAAGATCCGAAGCGCGCCATTGCTGGCATGGAGAAAATGGCGCAGGAAGGTGTCCATTATGTCGTCGGGCCAAATGTCGATGATGGCGCAGCCGCCGTGCGTCCGGTCGCCGAAGCCAAAGGGATCATCTATTTCCCTTATTCCTTCCCGAAAGAACTTTATACACCGCCGGCATCCAATGCCATTCTTGGCATGATTGCCAATTATCAGTCGGGTCCAGCTATCTATAAATACCTCAAGGAAAACAAGGGCGTTAAAACTGTCGCTTTTGTTGCCGCCAATGAATCCGACCCCTTGAGTCAGCGCGACAGCGGTATTGAAGCCGCCAAGGCACTCGGTCTGGACGTGGTTTCAACAAGCGATGCCTATCAGAACGATACGCGTGACTTCACGCCCGTGCTCACCCCGATCATTATGCAGAAACCAGACCTTCTGGTTCTTTCAGGTGTTGCTCCGGGAAATGCACCTCTCTTGATCCGCGCAGCACGCGAACTTGGTTATGAAGGCCTCATTTCCACGGAAACGGCGCAAGACGCAAAGGTTCTGGAGGAAGGTGCCGGAGAGCTCGCTAATGGCTTCATTTCTGTGGGCGGCGCGTCCACGCCGGAGATTGCATCGGATACCATGAAGGAATTCGTTGATCGTTATACAAAAGCTTATGGCGAGTATAATGATGAATCGAATACCAAGGTCTATGCACTTGAATACATTATCGAAACATTGAAGGCTAACCCTTCTGCAATCGATAACGTCGAAGAATTCAAGAAGACCGTCGACACATTCTCGGCACCCAACCCCTATGTAAAAGGCGACGATTCCAAGTTGAATTATGTTGGCACGACATCGTTCACACAGAAGCGCCAGCTGGGCATTCCGATGGTTGTCACCGAATATAAGGATGGCAAGTTCGAAACCTTATTCGTCGGACAGGTCGACTAAGCCTGAGACTGTGGGAAGCGGGTGCATGAAGCGCCCGCTTCTGCCTCCCAATTGTCATATATCGCCACGGAGACTTTGGCATGCGCCGCTCTCCGCAAGAGGGAGTTTGCCTTCATGGAACAAGTCATAGTCAACGGGCTGTATCTTGGATCACAATATGCGCTGATTGCGCTGGGCCTTACACTGATCTTTGCTCTGATGAACGTCCTCAATTTTGCACACGGCCAAATGTACGTGCTCGGAGGGTTTGTCACTTACACGATTTATGGCCAGCTAGGCCTGCCTTTCGTGGTGGCGCTGTTTGCATCTGCGCTCACTTTGATGATTGTCGGTGCACTTATTGAAAAATTTTTGTTCAGACCCGTTATCAAACGCAGTCTGCGCGACGAAAGTACGATGTTGCTTGCTGCTGCCGTCGCCTTTTTTCTGGATGCTGTCATACTGTTACTTTTTGGCGAAAAGCAGCGCGGTGTGCCGAAGATCATAAATGGCGTTTTCGTCTCAGATTGGCTGATCATACCTTATGATCGTATTCTGATCGGCGTATTGGCGGTGGTTTTCATCGCAGCCTTCGTTCTTTTCATGCAATTCACGAAACCCGGTCGCGCCATGCGCGCGCTCGCCCAAGACCGCGTAGCGGCGCAGTTGATGGGCGTGAATGTCGACCGATACTCCATGATCGGCTTCGCAATGGGGGCAATGCTGGCAGGCCTGGTTGGTGGTTTGTTGGTTGCCATTACCGGGGTCAATTCCGGCATAGGGGGCGCAATATCGATCAAAGCCTTCATGATGGTGATGATCGGTGGCGCGGGTGTCGTCAGTGGCGCGATTGCCGGCGGCTTTATTCTCGGCATGCTGGAATCGGTCGGCCTCACGGTGCTCAGACCTTACGGCGACATCACCTATCTCGTAATCTTTGCCGGCCTGATGGTCTTCCTCAGCCTGCGTCCGAACGGCCTTATGGGCAAACCTTGGGGTTGATGGGAGGAAACATGACAAAGACAACAAAACTTCTCGGCGTCGTTGCTTTCCTCGCGCTGGTTTTCATCGGTATACCACTGCTGATCAGCATAACAGGACGTAACGATCTTTATTACACCCTGACATCGGTTGCATTGCTCTCCATTGTCAGCGCGGGTGTTTGGCTCACCTTTTACATTGGCCGTATCAATATCGGCCAAGGGGCCTATGCCCTGATGGGGGGCTATGTGTCGGCCATTCTCATGGTCAAGTACGGTGTGTCTTTCTGGCTGACATTGCCGCTGGCGGGGCTTTTCTGCGCCTTTGCCAGTGTTTTGATCGGACTGCCGATCCTGCGCCTTCGCGGTGTTTATTTTGCGATGGTGACGCTGGTGCTCACAGAAGTTGCGCGCCTGCTTGCTATGGCACTGCCCATCACCAATGGTGCTAAAGGCATGGTCAACATACCGCCTCCCGGTGGAATTTCGATCTTCGGCCTCACAATCCTGCCGGACTTCGCCACATTGCAGAATCCGCGCGCCGCGTTCTACTTCGTGTCGGTCTTTCTTATGGTGCTCTGCTTTGCAGCGCTCTACAGGCTCATCCATTCGCGCATCGGCGGTTTGTGCCAATCCTTGCAACAAAATGAAGAGCTGGCCTCCTCCATTGGTGTCAACATCACCAATCTGCGGGTGCTTGCCTATGCGATTTCCTCCTTCCTTGGAGGGCTGGGCGGCGCAATGTTTGTAGCCATCTCCCAGTCGATCTATCCATCGAGCTTCACGGTGACAGACTCGGTCAACTTCATGCTTAACTGCTTCCTTGGCGGTCTTGGCTATGTATTTGGACCGATTATCGGTACTTTTGTCCTCTATTTCGGCTGGGATTTTCTTTTCCAGACCGGCAAATTCCAACTCCTTATTTTCTCCAGCTTGCTGATCATCCTGATGCTGTTCCTGCCAAATGGCCTGCTCAGCCTGCGTCTGACAAATAAGAAAGGAACGCGGCCATGAGTGCGCTTCTTGAAGTCAAAGGCGTTACCAAGCGCTTCGGCGGGTTGGTCGCAGTCAATGATGTCTCGTTTTCGGTCAGAGAAAAAGAAATCCTTTCAGTGATCGGTCCCAATGGTGCAGGCAAATCCACGCTGTTCAAGCTGATTGCCTCCTTCCTTAATCCAACGACAGGCGAGGTTCTGTTTAAGGGTGCGCGCATATCCGGCCTTGCGCCGCATATCGTTGCCCGGAAGGGCGTGGTTCGAACCTTTCAGGAAACCACCATCTTCAAAGGCATGACGGTGCGTGAAAATGTCATCGTCGCGCATCACTTGCGCGCGAAGGCCAGCTTTCTCGGCTGTTATATTGGAACGAGTCTTGCGCGGGAAGACCAACAAACATTTGAACGCTCGGCAGACGAAATTCTGGATTTTCTCGGTTTGGGACCACAGCGTAACGAGGTTGCACAAAACCTTCCACATGGTCACTTGCGCGCGCTCGGTATTGCCATTGGTCTTGCCACACAGCCCAAAGTTCTGCTGCTGGATGAGCCCTTTGCAGGCATGAACCATGACGAGACCGTCAAGGCAGTGGAAATGGTGCGCGCAGTTCGCGAACGCGGCATCACAGTGCTTCTGGTCGAACATGACATGCCTGCGGTGATGAATATTTCGGACCGGATCGTCGTGATCAATTTCGGTCAGAAAATTGCAGAAGGCACACCGAAGGAGATCCAGGAGAACGAAAAAGTCATCGAAGCCTATCTCGGCGCAGAAGATGAAACGATTGGATACTGATCATGACAGAGCTTCTGAAAGTTACCGATGCCGAACTCTATTATGATCACGTCTACGCGTTGAAGGGCGTGTCTCTGAGCGTCAATCAGGGAGAAACTGTTGCTCTGATTGGTGCCAATGGTGCAGGCAAATCGTCCATTCTGCGGGCAATCACCGGGCTCAACAAACTGCGCAAGGGTGAAATTTACTTCGAGGGAAGCCGCCTTGATGGCACACGCTCGGATAGGATCGTCGAAATGGGCATTGCAATGGTACCCGAAGGACGACGGGTCTTCCCTTATATGAGCGTGCGCGACAATCTGTTGATGGGCGCCTTCACCCGCTCTGCAAAGGCAGACATCGCCAACACGCTTGAAATGGTTCTGGGGCGTTTTCCGCGTCTGAAAGAGCGCTATTCTCAGGCCGCTGGCACAATGAGCGGCGGCGAGCAGCAAATGCTGGTCATCGGGCGCGCATTGATGGCAAAACCCAAGCTGCTGTTGCTGGATGAACCCTCGCTCGGGGTCGCACCAAAGCTTGTGCAGGACATTGCACGTTCAATTGTCGCCATCAACCGCGATGAAAAGGTCAGTGTTCTTCTGGTCGAGCAGAATTCCCGCATGGCACTGCGTATTTCACAGCGCGCCTATGCGCTGGCAACGGGCAAGATCGTTCTTTCCGGGAACTCTGAAGAACTTGTTTCTGACGACCGTATCAAGAAGCTTTATCTGGGCGGCGAAATTTGATTTCAGGGCGCGCTAAAGCGCCCTGAAACAACCACAACAATAAAAAAACAATCGATGGTTTGAGGAAATGGACATACTTGTCATCAACCCGAATACAACCGCGTCTATGACGCGGAAAATCGGTGACGCTGCGCGAAGCGTGGCGGCAGCCAAAACGAATATCATTGCCATCAACCCCAAGGATGGACCACCCAGCATTGAAGGCTATTTCGATGAGGTTTTTGCCATCCCCGGCATGATTGGGGAAATGCGCAAACATCCGAAAGCCGATGCCTGTGTGATTGCCTGTTTTGACGACACGGGACTCGACGCAGCGCGCTGCGCAAGCACGATGCCTGTGATCGGTATCGGTGAAGCCGCTTTTCATGTGGCAAGCCTGATTGCAGGAAAATTCAGCGTTGTAACAACCCTGTCGCGCTCAGTTCCGGCCATTGAGCACAATCTGTCACGTTACGGTCTTGCAACACGTTGCGCCCGTGTCAGGGCCAGCGATGTGGCCGTGCTTGACCTTGAAATTCCGGGCTCAGATGCCCGACGCCGCATATCGCAAGAGATCGCACATGCGATGCGCGATGATCACGCCGAAGCAATCGTTCTGGGCTGTGCAGGCATGGCAGATCTTGCCTCCTCCTTATCGGAAGAGCATGGAATTCCCGTCATAGATGGTGTGACTGCTGCGGTAAAGCTCTGCGAAAGTCTCGTTGCGCTTGGTCTTAGAACATCGAAAATTGGTGGCTATCAGGCGCCAAGACCAAAAGAGTTTCAGGGTATATTTGAACCTTTTTCACCACGAAACTGAAGGCCAACCAAACGATATTGCCAATTTCAAACGACACGATATTTTGTAAACCATAACGGCAATATCGTTGACAATGAAGAGTGCTGCTTCGATATGTATATGAGTTGCAACTCAAAGACATACAAAACGGCCCTGAACCTTGAACCGTTTGTATCTGGATGAAAATGAATTTTCTGGACACGCAAACAACTGACAACAACGAGATGAGTGGCAATAACGGGTCCACACGCTGGCATCCTGTCTATGAGGGGCTACGCGATGCGGTCGTGAGCCACCAATTGCTGCCCGGAACAAAATTGCCGGAAGACGAACTGGCGTCGATTTATTCGGTCAGTCGCGCCGTTGTGCGTTCTGCATTGCAGGCTCTTGCCCACGATCGTCTGGTACGGCTTGAACCGAACCGCGGCGCATTTGTAGCCGAGCCCTCGCAGGAAGAAGCGCGCGAAGTGTTTGAAGCGCGTATGCTGATTGAGCCGGAGGTTGCAGCACTTGCGGCAAAAGTGGCGACCGCAGACGATGTGAAAAAACTGCGGGAGCATCTGGATAAAGAACATGAAGCCCTTCATGCAGGCCGCGACAGCGATGCCATTCGTTTGTCTGCGCGCTTTCATCTCGAACTCGCAAGCATTGCTGGTCATTCCATTCTGGCAGGGTTTGTCACAGACCTTCTGCCGCGCTCATCCCTGATTATTGCGCTTTACTGGCGGCGCCGCGAAACCACGTGCGAAAGCCACGCGCATAATGCTCTGGTCGATGCTATTGAACGCCGTAAAACAAGTGAAGCTTCGGAATTGATGAAAACGCACATTCTTGATTTGCTCGCTGGCCTCAATCTCAAACGTGCGGCGAAAGAGCAAAAGCGTCTTTCCGATATTTTGAAATAACGCGTTTCTGTAGCGCACTCACGAACGTCTTCTCAACACCGATCATCCGGTGCTTGAGGCCATCAGTGTCAAGCAAGGCGTGGCATTCGGCTGGGCTAGAACATTTCCAGCAAAGGTGAGAAACGGCTTTGCTGGATTTGATACGCCCCTCTTCAAGCCCTGAGTGCATTCCAAAGTGGTGATGCTATTTTGATCATAAAAAGCACAATCAGCGAGCCCAGCACAAAGCCAAAGATGCCATCGGCCAGGGCTGTGATCATCCAATCAACAGCACCAGAGAGATTTGCCGTCACCTCCCCTGCAATATCCGCTGCGGTCTCTGAAATCCATGCAAATGGCTGATGGACGCCAAGACCGTGCAAACCATGAATGAAAATATTACCGCCAACCCACAGCATGGCTGCTGTTCCCACAATTGTCAGCACCACCAGCAGCTTGGGTACGGCTCGCACCATCCATCGCCCCAGTGCACGCGTTGCAGAAGACCGCCCCTTACGGGCCATTAACACGCCAAAATCATCCAGTTTCACGATTATGGCCACAACGCCATACACAAGAACCGTAATCATGATCCCGACCATAGCCAAAGTGGCTATCTCGATCCAAATTGAATTGGTTTCGATCATCGAAAGCGCGAGTGTCATGATCTCGGCGGAAAGGATCAAATCCGTCTTGATTGCACCTGCAACACGCTTTTCTTCAAGCGCGGTTGCATCTTTGCTTTGTTCGGATTCTTCTCCATCATGCTCTTCACTGGGAAAAAGCGTGTGCCAAACCTTTTCAGCGCCCTCAAAGCACAGATAAGCCCCGCCAAGCATCAATAATGCGGTGATTGCTAGCGGCAAAAAATAATCGAGCAAAAGCAGAACCGGAATAAGCAGCCCCTTATTCCGAAGACTTCCAAGCGCGATTTTACCAATCATCGGCAATTCACGTGCAGCCGCAATACCGACAACATATTTCGGCGTAACCGCCGTATCGTCGATCAGCACGCCAATTGTCTTTGTTCCCGCTTTTGCGGCATTGGCGGATATATCATCGACGGATGCCGCCGCGATTTTGGTAATTGCCGCCACGTCATCAAGAAGTGCCAGAAGGCCACTCATGCAGGTGTCTCCGCTTTCAGCGCAAATATGATTTCCGACACATTGCAGATGTGAAGGGCTTTCAGCAAGTGTTTGAAAAAGCCGGCATGAATAAAACGCGCGTTAATTCCGACAAAACGCAAAATGGTGCAAACAGGGAACTGTCCGCACCATTGTAGGATTGCGAATAAGCGGTTTTGCGCGGGATGATGCGTGAAACAAACGATCAAGCATTTTCAGCGATTCAACCAAAACAGGAAATGCTTTAACGAGCCACCCAAATACCTGCAATAAGGCCGGTTGCAGCTGTAATCAGCAGATACTGATTGTCGACCTTCACCCAATGCTGACCACGGCCCGGCTTGCGAAGACCATAACGCTTGTAATCACGAATTTCCTGATGGCGACGCCAGTCGCCATAACCTTCTCCCTGCCGCCAACGCTTGTGATCGCGGTCACGACGGTCATACCGGTCATGGCGTTTAAAATCTTTCCCATGGGAAGGGTGTTGCGGCTCAACATGACTATAGCCCGGCTTGCGCGGCTGATTGTAATTTTGCGCCTGAGCAAGAGGTGCACCAATAAACGACAGTGCGATGGCGGCGAGTACGGCTTTTTTAATCATGAAATACTCCTTTATTCTGACACCAGAATAAAGGAGGTAAAGTGAACGCAATATGAATGAAATATCCGCAAAACATTAAATAAAATCAATGTTCTATCAAAATTCACCGAGCAAAATAAACATTCAGCCAGCTTATATAATCAAGTGAATAAATTTCATTATAATTACACGCAAACAGCGCCTGACATCGAATGAATATCAGGCGCTTTAGAAGTCGGAAAAGGCGGCTTTTATAACACAGTAAACACTTTGCAACGATTTAACTGACAAGTAGCATTAAAGGAATGATCAGCAAAAATGCTACTGCGACGATGGCCTCTATTCGCGAATAAATAAGCATGGCTGCCTCCAATCATGATTAATGACTTATTAACAACGCAACCAGACGAATTTGGTTCACCGCCTTTTTAATTTTCTGGAATTCAGTGCTGTCTGAGAATGAGAAAGCCGGTCAAGTTAATGGGCTGCGATTAGGGCGCTGAAAGCCAAATAACGCCCATTGTAAGCATAATAGTCTTACAGCGGTTCAATCAAAACAGGAAATCCTCTAAGGAAATGCCCCTCTAAACTTATTCACGCCATATAAGCGAAGGCACTAAAATTCAAACAAAGAGGAACGTTTAAAGAGCGGCAGTTATGGCCAACAAAGAACCAGAATATGCGGACTAATCAAATCACGGAGCCGAATTTTAAATGCCGATAAAATACGTTATTACCACTGGAAAAAGACCTAGTCCAATCACCTAATGAAAAGAGCTGGCTCCCCGGGCCGGATTCCTCAGAGTAATCGAACCTCATTATTTTATCAATAAATTCAATTATATAACCACCTTAACAACCTTCAATAAAAACCTAAATGTAACCCAAATTGTAACCTGCATTATTAGCAAGAATCAATCCCTTGACGCATAGCTAAAAATAGAACATAACAAGAACATTGGCAGGCGGTAATCAAACTATGGAGAACGCCATGAATGCAGTATTGCAAAACTACGACGCCGAAATCGATCTGGTATTAGCTTACCACAAGGGCGACGTTCGCGCGTCAATTGAGGCGCTTTTGAAAGACCGAGATTTTCTCGCGCGTGAAATAGAACTTTCTCGTATTGCTCTCACCCACAGCAAACGCACCAACTCTTTTAAGAGGGCAGCTTAATGAAGACTTTCCAGGTAGCTCTTCCTGAAGCGTACGCACTGAAGTGTGCTAGACGAGAAGTTCACAGAGATGCCGGCCGCCTTGGTGCTCGCTTACCTCACCGCATGGCGCGCAAGTCGGGTATCGACTTCTGCGTATTCAGTTTCCCATCAGAAAGGCGAATGAGCGTCTTCATGGGGCGTCACGGCGGCAAGCCATTTGGTGATGGTAATTGGGAACGAGTCGTCGTTCGGTAAAACGCATGGCAAGACCTCCTACCTATGAAAAGATCAATGCTTTCACATGTCTAGCCGATTTAGAGCCGTGGGCTATGCTTTGCGGACTATGTACGAGGTGCGGTCATGTCAGCGACATTAATAAAAAATCACTCGGACGCAAAATTGCTGCGCACGATCCATTGAAAACTCATCAATGGAAGCTGCGCTGTGAAGATTGCACAATGAAGGGTGAAAGCGAATTCGTAGTCTATCGAGCGCCGAGGTAAAGAATGTCTGGATATAAAGCTGATAGCGGTGTCGCAGTGACAAGCGGTGGCAAGTTTGAGCATTGGTGCGATGCAGACGGCTGCAAAGCTTGGGGCACATACGGATACAAAACAAAATATGGACAGCTTTGGTTCTGCTACGAACACAAGCAGCAAGGCGAAGACGCGTTAGCTGGACGGCGATAAACTGCGCCCTATTCTCTTCGTAGCAGGAGGAGCGCATGTGCAATCTTTATAATTTAACGACGACACATGAGGCCATGCGCCGTCTGTTCCCGAAGTTCGGTGACGTGACAAATCGTGTTGACCCGCAGCTTGACGTATATCCAGATTATCCTGCACCGGTTCTACGTAATTTAACTGATGGTGAGCATGAGCTTGCACATCTTCGTTGGGGAATGCCGACGCCACCAATCTATGTGAAAGGTGAAGCAGACAGCGGTGTCACGAACATACGCAACCTCACCTCTCCACATTGGCGACGCTGGCAAGGCGTTGAAAGCCGCTGCGTTGTGCCTGCCACTTCATTCTCAGAATACGGGCAGGAACCCGACCCAAAGACAAAACGCAAACCATTACACTGGTTCGCTCTGAACGAGGAAAAGCCGCTCTTTGCCTTCGCTGGCATTTGGACGACTTGGAAAGGTGTGCGGAAGAAGAAGGAAGGCCTAGTTGACGTTGATATATTCGGCTTCCTGACAACCGAGCCCAATGCCGTGGTCAAGCCGGTCCATCCCAAGGCGATGCCAGTAATCCTGCGCACGACAGAGGAAATCGATACCTGGTTACGTGCGCCATGGGATGAAGCCAAGAAAATGCAGAAGCCATTGCCTGACACTGACTTGATCGATCTAACGCCGAGCAACGATAATGTCGAAGATCAGACGAACTTGTTTTGAGATCAGTCAAACAGAAACCGCCCCGTAGGGTGGCTGTATTGGTTATGCGGCGAGGATTTCATCAATCCGAGAATGAAGGCTGGTGATATTACCATCGTTGGCGATGACAATGTCAGGCTTGAAATCTAATAGCTCAGAAGAGTGAGCGCTGTTTATGCCGCCACGACCTTTCAGCATCACGACAATTCCACCGACCGACCGAACCGCGTCGGCTTCGTTTGCAAACCTACAGTCGTCAGTGACTGCGGTTGCGCCAGTGACGCGCTCGCGCCAGATATTGATCCAGAAATCCTCACCCATGCACTTGCGGCCCCATTCTGTGCCTAGTGTTTGCATTGCGTGGCGAGGAGTCTGACCAGATGCATCGGGAACCTCTTTTAGATCACCCTCAATCTGTCGCTGACTGTATCCGATAGCGCGCAGCATATCCTTCAATGGATCTGCAAACTTAACCAACTTGTAGCCACGCTCGATCACGTATTTGGCTGCTGTCGACTTACCGCTCCCCGCCTTTCCTGTGAAGGCAATTACTTTAGGCCAGTTGTCGTTTGCGGGCATGTAACGTTCCAGTGGGCCGAATGTTTCAAGAGCTATTTCCCGCTCCCGCTGCGCCCACCATGCACGTGTAGCTGCCTCTCCTGCCTCCTTGTTGCGAGCGCAGAGGTCTGCAAAGGACGGCTTGGATAGTTGTTCAATCTTTCCAATGACCATACTCATACTTCCTCCCTCGCCTTACGCTTAGGCTCTTCGAACTTCTCAGTCAAAGGCCCGCCAGCAAGCAATCCACGCAACGCTGACAGCTTATCTTCTACGAGCGGTCGGAAGCGCCTTGCAGCAAACGGCGGGTTTTCATAACCAAACTGCGGGCAAGTTCCGCGATCTACGCCCTTGAGGCGTACGCCGATGTAAGAGCCATGAATATAATGCTCAAACGGGCCAATCCACGAGATCTCGTAAATCTCGCCTTCTTTCACCTCAAGGAATTGCTCAAAGCCAACGACTGAATCGATGCAGACCACTTTTTGCCCAACATGGAATTGGTTCATGCATGCGCTCCCCTGATTATTTCACGCCATATATATGCGGACGCTAACTTTGTTTCACCGGCTTGGTATTCATACTCAGCCCATCCCAACGCTATTTCAGCGCAACGATCACGCTCTGCGAGGATTGCTTTCGCGACATTGTTGATGCGGTCTTGCGCCGTGGTTGGGCGCAGGCACGCTTTTTCTGCCGCAGCCAATATATCTTCTGGGATCGCATTCATGCTGCTGCCCTCGCCTCAATGCTTCTATACTCAACAGGCACATCGTGCAGTCCGGCTCGATCGATGCCCCTCATCATGCCGCCGCTGATACCACGATCAGAGTAAACGACGCATTTCGTTGCCACGCGATACCAAGCAAGACCGGCCTCAATGCCTAACGACCGCTCATCGGGCTGCATATCATCCAGCACTTGCGTGTGCAGTAAATGGCTGGCAATCGGGGCTTCGCCTCGTCGCAGGCTGTCTAAAAGGCACGCTCGTGCATATTCGGTGTTGGCTCCCACATCGCCGCTGTAAGGCGTTTCTATGATGACGAGTGGTTGGTGGATGTCGTTATAAGGTTTTGGCAGGCAACTTATAATTTCCGCCGACCTTGTTTTAACTCGCTCGTATCTATCACGCGAAATAACGTACTGAATGTCCAAAATCGCGGGCTTGCCAGAATCGACGCCAACCAAGCCGCCGTTGCTAAATCCTTCAGCTTCCACGAACACTATCTTGCTTCCGATCTTCCAATCTACGTCATCTGGATTGTCTGTATTCGGCACATCAACATCCACATAGATCTCACGTAACCTGACGTTGCTATGCTGCCCTTCAACAGCAGCGCGTGCGGCTTTGTCTTCTGCTTCTTCAAGCATATTCTCTCCTCGTTTTGTGGTGTTACGCCGCTTGGTGGGCGGCTAGTTACTGTGCACAGATAGAAAGGAAGTCTTCCTTGCTGGCATTTGCCAGCTTTTCTCAAAAGGATTTGTCGCCAAATTGGTGCGACCAGACCGGATGCCCCATAACCTTTTCGGCATATTCATGGATCGCATCGAACGGCCCAGCTGCGATGCCAGTATAGGCTCCGACAATGGCGGCCTGCTCTTTCGTCAACTTTGGTATGCTCAAGCCACCCTCCTGCTCTGCTCAACATTATCATTAGCCGCCGCATACTTCCCTGCGACCATTTCAGGCCGGAGTGTAAGGCGCGAAACTTCGCCGTGCATTTTCGAGTACGTTATTACCTTGGCACTTCTTCCTGAGAGCCACCCTCCTCCAGCAGCATACGCATCTGGAGCCGCAAGCGTTTCGTGACGCTCTACGTACATAAGGCCCGACTTACGCCCTTCGTCGGAATGCAGGTGCCCGACATGTGCATAGGCATATTTGCTGCGCCCATACATCTCACGAAATTTCCCTGCTAAAGTCGCATCCACGTTGTTCACGCCGCGTTTATGACCATGATGTGCGTAGATGGCCGTCTTGCCCCACTCGTAAGCGTAATAAAGGCTGGGGCTGTTATCTACCGTAATGCGCGGCTCAAGCTCATACATCGCAGCCAGCATTTCCCGAAGCCAAGCTGACGAGGCCGGGTCGTGATTACCTTGCGCCATGATGATATGCACATGCTGATGCTTTTGTAGCAGCATGTCGATGACGCGGCGCACAGTGCGGATAATTACGCGAATAATCTTCTGCAACCGTGAATCCGAATCCAGCACATGCTTGCTGGCAGGCGTCACAGTTTCCATGCTGTCATAATGGGCAAGATCACCGAGCTGCGCTAAAACAGCGGTATGTGCATCAGGGGCAAGATCAATCGCCGCAGCGAACCAGTCAGTTATAAGCTGCTCAGCAATATCAATATCGTAATCTGCCCCTGTCTCTTCGCGCCATGATAACGAGCCGAAATGAGCGTCCGTAACACAAAAAAAATTTAGTAGATCAGCATTCGCCCCACGAGGCGCCGGCATAATCGAAACGCGGGGCAAATCTTCTTTAAGCGCTTCAACCATGGCTGTGATTGCGGCACGCTGTTGGCCAGCGTCCGCGCGTTCCATGATGTGCTGCGTTACGATGCGGCCTTCGCTGTTAACGAGCGTCGTCTTGCCTTTTACCGCCAGACCAGCAGTCGCTTCATAAACAGGGCCAGCCTCTTTTGTCTGGCGCATGTAAGTGCCGTTAGGCGTCTCGGTCAGGCTTCTGATTGCATAACCTGGCAATGTTTCTTTCGGGCCCATCAAGCCCAGCTCAGCCGCGCGTTTGATACTGTCGTGAAATGCAGACTTCTTGACGCCGCAAACCGTTGCGGCCTTCGTTATCGTGCCATGCTGCTGATACGCAGCAACACGGCGGGCTAGTTCTTGTTTTGAGAGCATTTAGTATCCTCGAAGCTCGGGTATTGACCGGCCTTTGATTTCAATCGTGGAGACCGGTCCACCGGGCTTGCTGTCGTCGAAAACTCCGATCACGAGACGGCCAGTATACCATGCGAAGGTGTCGAGGTCGGTGCGTCCTGCAAACAGCAATGGGCCATCTTCAAACTGATGATGACCATGAACGACGTGGCGCTCACCGTGCCCGCCCTGATAGCCATCTGGATACAGCATCCATTGCATGGTCTGCGGCGTCTGTTCATCAAGCGGGATTGTCTCGTCAACACCAGCATGAACGAATACGCGATGCTCATCGACGTGGATGAGAGGCAAGGATTTGAGCCAGTCGATGTGCTCCCGTGGAACAAGCGTGAGTGCGGCAGAGATAGAGTCGCCTTCCTTTGCGCCATACGACAGAAGCGTCGCGCCGCCGCCGTTCGGCATCCAATAGGATCGTGCAAGTCCGGTGGCGAGAAGGCAAGTCAACATGATTTCCTCATGATTGCCCTGCAAGCAAACCCACTTCCAGCGTTGCGGATCATCCGGGCCTTTCATCAGTCGTTCAATGATCTGCGCGCTTTGTGGCCCACGGTCAACGTAATCGCCCGTGAAAACAATAGTACCGCCAGAGTGACTGCTTTGCTCAATGCGTTCGATTGCTGCTAGTAATAGGTCATATCGCCCGTGAAGGTCCGCGACTGCAAAAGTCTTGCTCATGCGGCACCTCTGACAGCTAGCATGGCGTCGGCGATCTCGTACGAAGCCTTGGCCGCATACGTAGTGGCGGCGACCCCGTCATCTTTTGCGCATCGAGACATGATTGCTTGGGTTTGGCCGTTTGAATAAAGGGCACCCATAGCAATTCCCGCAAAATGATCGCGCAACGTCATGCCGACTGAAACTTCATGCTGGATAGGTGCTCCGGTAGCGCCGTCAGACTTTGTTACGATGACATAGGGGTAAGCAGGGCCACCCGTATTCACGCCGCTCATGCTTCACCTCTGGCTTTGGCAAGAGTCTTGTCGGCAAATGCAATCCAGCAATCAAAACCAGTCTGGCTTGCGAGGCCAGCCAGCTTGCACTCGTTGGATAATCGATAGAGCGCTTCAATCAGCTCCTCAATAATCTCGTCGCGCACCGCTATCTGCTGCGCAGCCAGCGGGCCAAATGCCAATTCTTGCAGGTGGTTCACCAGATCTGGATTCCCTTCAAGAGCGGCAACTGCTCCAGCAATATCAATAGAAATAGGCGCACCCGCGCCCTGTGCCTGTTCAGACATACAGTCTCCTCGTGTTGGTTGGTTTGCAATTGCCAGTCTGGCGAGTTGCAGAATCGGATTGGTTGTCCGACGCAAAGGATGGAAAGGGTCTCGAGACGATGTGTCAAGCCCTAAATATAAAAAAGAGCGGTCCGAAGACCGCCCAAAAAAAAATCTCTATGACAAAACAATCATAGATCGACAGGCTTGCCGGATTCCTCTTCTTCGAGCGTCACGGCAACATCTGCATTCGCAGAAAGACGAACCTGCTTATCGCTTTCAATATCAGCGACAAACCCGATGTCGATATAATGATGATGATCTTGGTGAGCCCTAGCGTTGTCTGACTTTTTAAGCTTAATACGGTCGCCCTCAAGATGATCGACCGTTCCGACATGGACGCCATCAGCGCCAATTACTTCCATGTTCTCGTGAATTCTGTGCTTCATAGCTGTTATCTCCCAGAACACCGATTGGTTCTAAGAATTTACATAGCGCTAAAACGCGTCACGGCCATGATGCAAAGCCAATTTAGTTTCGCGCCCTCGCCGTCTTGGGCTGCATGAACGTATCAAGCCGGTCGTTTGTGCGGTCAATTTTTGAACCAACACCGTCGATTGCCTTCATGATCTGCGCTGTCTGCTCGGACATGCCGGCCTTTGTCACATAAGTTTCGGCGACGTGAAGCTTGTGCGCGGCAAGGTCGGCTGACGCCGTTTCGCCCTTTTGACCGGCCTTCGCGATCAAATCCCACATGCGCCAGAAAGCGCCGGTAACGGCCGCCAGAATTGCCAGCGCCAAGCCTACTTCAATTGTCATTTATTATCCCCGTTCAAGGCCGTACCCCGCACAGCTTTTCCAGTTTCTCGTTCTCGGCCAGGATCTGGCGCTTGGTTTCTGATGTGTCGTTGTGGCTGGCATAGATCGCCCGCGCCACGTCGCAGTAGTTACCGCTTGTCGCGCATCCACTTAGCAAGCCGAGCGTCAACAGCGCTATCATCAAGACGGCTGACTTCATTTTCTATCTTCCGTGCTTTGGTTGCGGATTGTGCGTCACGCGCGGACTGGGCTGTTCTGCTGTCAGACCGGCCTTTGAGGTACGCGCTGACAAGGACGGCCAGCGCCGCAGCGATTGTCACGGCGTAGCCTGTCATGCGTGCCTTTATGGTTGCGAGCCACGTCACGCCGCCACCCTCTTCAACTCGAGCCTGCCCGTATGCCACAGCCAGAAACCGCCACCGATGGCGACGAGCACTAGCGCAACGGTCAGGAAAGCCCAAGGGTTCGAAACCGCACCAATAAGGCCGGTCACAAACGTACCGCCACCAGCTGCGACGATGGTCTGCACCGTCTTGTCCTTGAGCAAAGGCACGTCGTCAGGCTTGGCGTCGTCAGATGAAGCGGCTTTCATTTCCCGCGCTGCGGTCAAGCTGTCGAGGAAGTTGCGGTAATATCCGGCGATCAGCGTAGCTTTATCGGTGCCGTTGACGATGACTCGCGCGCCTTCTGGATCTGCTTTGCCATTGCCAAAATAGTCACTCAACTTGCGGCCCGTGAACTTACCCAGCACCATCCCTTCAAAGAGGATGCGGATTGCCGTGGCAAGCTCCAGCGCCTTCTCTGGCGCATCCGCAATGCCGAATTTCTTGTAGTTGTCCTTGCCGGTGATCTGCGGCAGACCGCGTCCGCGATAAGTCCAGCCGTCGTTTACATTGTTGTTCCCCATTCGTCCGCCATAGACCTTGTTAGCTAACTTTTGAGGCTGGCGAACATACGGCTGCGCGCTGGCTACGGTTGGGAACCGCGACGGCCACGTCTTCCGAATTTGCGCTGCACTGGTGTAATTCAGATTCTCAACAACCGGCTGCATCTTGCCGCCTGTCTCATGGAAGACAGTCGCAAGGATATACGCGATCTGCTCGTCGGGTAGATTACGGCGCTCTGCTTCGGCCAAGATAGCCGATGTGCCATCAACCTGAGCCTGGCTCAAGCGGCCGCCAAAAGGCGCGCGCCTCGCATACGCGAAGAACGTTGTTTTGTTCATTTGATTGTCCTTAAATTAGATAAGCTTAAGCCCCGCCGCGTTGATGCGTCGTGCCATTGTGTTTTCCTATTTTTGTGAGATGATCAACGAGAGCGGATGAAGCCCCCGCTTCAAGAACGCTCAGCCCCGGTTCAGCCCCCCGCTGCCGGGGCTTTCTTTTAATTGACGACTAATACTAAAGTTGCGTCTGCAAGCCTTAATCGCTCTGGTAGCATTGACAATGCACTTTACAGGCGGGGGTTCGCTTGGGTGAGTGCAGCCCCAGATCGCCCGCCAGCATCTGGGGTATACTTTTGAAAAGTGCGACAGTTACACCCACTTGTGACCACTACCGCACTCGAATATTGATGCCACGGTTAGGGGTTACGTGGGAGCGTGCATGAATATTTTAGAAAACATACAACCTGAGTTTTGGCTCTTGGGTTCAGCATTTTTTGCTTTTGCTTTAGCTAGTTATCTCATGTGGCGCTTGCCAAGATAATTCCATTTCGGCAAAGACCGCCTTGCGGCGGTGCGGTCGGGTGGGTTGGTGGTGGCTACTTATGGGGCCAGAAGTTCAGCGGCTCTCGCATTACCAAACAACTCAGTCGCCATCTGCTCAAGCAACGGCCAAAGCTCGTGATCTGATCGATACGTTAAAGCGCTATTGAATATCTGACGAGTGCGAAATGGTTGCGTTGCCATAACATCTGCAACCTGTTCGGCTTCTGTTTCCGTCAGGCGCTCCCAGAGTGTGACGGCAGGGATAACTACGACAACAGGCTTCGGCTCTGATGCTACGTAATCAGCAATGGGCCCATATTCTCCAGACATTGCCTTTTCCCAAATCTCTAATCCGTGTTCTGTGTCAGCTGACGCTTGTGTTGAGAAGGGTTGAAGTCCTAGCTCTTCATATTCTTCAAACATTACATCAACATCTAACGCATGCCTGTCTGCACTGCCCCATCTAGGTTTTTTCACACAAATAATTTTCAGCATTTGCAACTCCTATGCGTAACGAAGCCAAAGTCCTAGTCTTGATTGGTCACTAGAAGTACCACTGCCCGACATTAGCCGCCACGATCCTTGAGGCGCTGACCCCCAATTGCTGCCCGTTCCATCGGTGATACTGAGGTTTGAGCCGGATGTTGTCGTGCCGGGGGTCGCTACACCGTCACCACCCCAACGAAGAAGAGCATACATACCAACTACACCGGCTCCCCCCGATGCTATCGCTGGTAGAACTTGCCCTACACCAATCTTGGAATTAAGCGCTGCTTGTGTAGCGGTACTAATAGGCAGACCGTCCTTGCTCTGCAACGTCCCATCACCCTGCACGTATTGCGCGTTTGTGCCTGCGGTCAGCGTCAGCAACGCACGACCGAACGTTCCAAGGTCGATCTGTTGAAGGTCTTTATTTTCATCCGTAACAAGCGCTTTGTTTGCTAAGATCGCTATGGCTTTCAGCGCCCCATTCTCATCCGTCTGCAATATCTGACGATTGCCGAGTGTCAAGCTGGCCAGCTTCGCCAGACTGCCGTTCGGGTCTTGGATGCCGATTTCATCCTCAGGTACAGCCTCATATTGACCCGCAGCATTACCGCGCAGCAGCTTCCCTTCTTCAACGGGTATCTCTGCTATGTTCGTGAGAACACCATTGCCCAGCAGGTCGATGATGGTTGCGGCCTGTGTAGGATACCGGGAAATATCGCCCAACTGTCGAGCACGATAAGGACCGTCAACGATGGTCGATCCTGTCCAAGGCTCTGTAAGCGTCAACGACGTATCACTGTTCACGCTCGCGATGACTGCGGTCAGGTTCTGTATTTGAAGCGTGTCACCTTCACGAAAGCGGGTGACTTCGAAAAGCGTACCTGTGCCGGTTACAGTAACCGAACCCTGCGCAAGCGAAATCGTTCCGCTCGTATAATCCGAGAGGATTGCCATAGTATTCTCCGAAGTTTGGAATGTTAGAGCGTTGCCGCGCCGAGGATGAAGTAGCGAGCGCCTACTGGACGTGGGAAGCTATCTGCTACGCCACCAGTCGGGCCATCGGGCGTCATGTGCATAACGATATGATCATCCCGCACGACTGTTGACGTCGAGTATCTCAACACGTCAGGAACGCCACTGCCATCCGTTCTAAACTGCATGTCATGGGTACCGTTTCGATAAAAGTTTCCAAAATCATATATGACCTTTGGGAACACAAAGAGGCCTTGGCTGTCGAAATTAATACGATGCCCTAAGTCGCCATAGCGCCAATGAACGGATGCTCCTGACGAAAAGCTTGACGCGGGTACATAGTTTTCCGCAAGAACAGTCACGGCGGCAAAACGAGTATCGAGTAGAATGTCGTTATATCCCGGCGCAACGTCACTTGATCCCGGTCTTTTGATTTGCAGGTACTGGCCTTCAACCTTGCGGATCACCGCACTGCCGCCCGTTGTGTAACCAAGACGGCCTGTTGCATAGAGCATGTATCTGATTGAAACCGAGTGCGAACCAGTTACAGAAAAGCGGATGCCACCAGCTTCAACGACATAATGAGCCTGAGTGCTTTCGCCTCCTGTACCACTATTAAGGTTCACTGGCGGAATAGCAAAATCCCAGCCGTTTAAACTGCAAATCGTATCGCAGACCATTGAGGGCGAAAGATCAAAATCGATCGATGTTGGCTTTGCAACAAACAAGCTTTGTCCCGGGTCGATCTGGGCGGTCGTACCCATCATGACAACTTTGATAGGCGTTCTATCGCTGTCCATAATGAGCTGACGGCCAGACGCCGTATCAATTGAGAAGCCGGGACGGGCCAGCTTTATGCGCGACGGTGAAGCCTCAAACATGATCTGCCCACTGATGGGCATTCCGGATGGCTTAGGGATCGGCACATTGTTACAGGGCAAATCCCAGATCATTGCTGACATGAAATCTTGATCGCCAGCTATGTAGGCATATGCCCCTGAAGCCTGAGTTGTTGGCCGGATAGCCCAGCCCGAATAACCAAAACCAGCATCAATGCCCTGATAATCGAATTTCCCCTGATGGCTTTCAGGATAAACATTTGCAGTTACAGCGGTATTCGTGACGCCTTGAAAATAGCCAGATGCTCCACTCGGCTTATTGCTGTAAAGAATTCGAACCCGGCCATTTGCATCTACGAACTTACATTCAGCAAATGGTATTATTCCATCAAGATTAGCCACACGGCCAATGCAATAGTAAATTCTGTACTCGTTTGTACTAAAGCTTCCGGTTGATGATCGAATTACCCAAGGGTCAGATAACGCTCCAGTTACAAGGCCTCTGTTTCCATCGGGATAGTTAGCTTTATTCAACTGTCCCGATGTCTGGAAATGGGAAAACACATAAGAGAGGTTACTTGCCTCTGAGTTGAAGTAGAAACGATTATGCGCATCGTTCGGTACGTCTAAAGGCCAGTCAGCATCGTATTTCGTCACCTTCATAACTGCGCCGACGCCGGGTTTCCAGCCTACGAACCAACTGACCATTAGACGATAATCCTCAGATAAGCGTTGTTACCGTCACCACGAGCATCAAACTTACTATTGTTCGACAAAAGACGGTCGAACCTCAAAGTGCCGAGGCGCATGTTCATGGCGTAAACCTCGTCATTTTGAACAACGAATGGGTAAGTAAACCCACCGCTTGCTCCGGGGTTTGCAATCGCAAACTGATTGGCAATGACGACAAACTGACTGGTTGTCGGCGTGACGTTGACAAACCAACCAGCCTCTTTCCAACTGTCCGAGGTTCCAACTCTGGCGAACGCTGATATTTTTGTGGACGAACCGCCACTTCCAGAGGTTGCCGTCATGCGCCAAGTTGCGCTTGAGACGTTGCCATCAACTGATGCGTTGACCTGTGTAACCGCGTTAGAAATGGCTGTTACATCGCCCTCAACGCCGTCAACACGAGCCTGAAAGAGTTCAAGGACACTCGCTCCGGTATCAGTCCACAGTTCAGCATCTATGCGTGTAAGTTGCTGTCCAATCGCGCTATTCGGGCCTGTGGCAACGAAAATGTCTTCCTTCCACGAAGCTCTGGCATTCCCGAACGTACTGGTGAGCTGGCGGCTTAGGCTTTGGATATTTGCATAAGCCCCAAACAGGCCGTTGGCGGACGCCAGAGCGTTCTCTTGCGCCTGACGAACTAACTCGCGCCTATCTTCCGTGATCCAGTTCACAAGGCCTGTCAGATCATCATCCAGCTGCCCGTAATCGACCGGGCTGTCATCGCCAGACGTTTCTTGTGTCAGGACCAAGATTGGAGCCGACCAAGCGACAGGACGCGTTCCTGCGGCTACTCTGAGACGATAGCGAACGTTCCATTCAGATTTGCTCGTCAGTCCGTTAACGATCTGAAACACAGTCACATCACGCGGCACATAAGCCGTGAATATCTGTGACGGGTCATTCTCCGGCCAATACTGGATTTCAACGCCTTCAATGGTCGTATCAGTGATTTCATCCCAGAATAGACGAATGCCGGGGTGTTCCTGACCATCGTCACCGATGACCTTGTTGGGTATGGCATTGAAATTAGAGAGCTGCGCCTGATAATCCGGCTGACCATTCGGGATCGGTATAGGCGGATTGGTTTCATAGGCTGTCGGGTCGAAGATGCCGTCTCCAACCTCCTGCCAAGAGATAGAAACATCGCGAACGCTGTCACTACCCATCGCACCGAGAGACTTAGACTGGATCTGAAACTTAACCGTGCGGTTGTAGCGATCAGACTGCCATTGCACCCACTGTCCAACCTGAAGCGAAAGAAACTTCGGATGAATTGTAAAGCTGCCATTGGCCTGATACCGAGATGCACGAATAGCAATATCCGCTAAACGGTCGCCCACGCGATGATCTGTAACAGCCGTATAATCGACCTTGGATGCAAGCCGCTCACGATCCTGTGCAAGCGCCAGTGCATCAATGCGGGTTGTCAGCGACGTGGTTTCATAGAAAAGGTCTGGGCTGACATATGAAGCCGCTACTGTGTTCACCAACTCCGTGCGTGTGCGTGAGAACGAAAGCTGGACCGACTTTTCCCATGCAATGTCATCATCGGTGATCGTCGCAACAATCGCCTGATTTGCGCCGACAATCGGATATTCACCCGATACGCCTTCAATCCACGAACATGCACATGCTTCGCGCAAAGGCGTCATATTGGTTTCGTGGGTGACGCCATCACCAGAGGACGCAATGAGAGCAGCCGTATAACGCTTGCTGCCGTCTGACATGGTTTCATCGCAGATATTCATCGCAGTGAACCATTCCGACAAAGGCAGGCGGCTTGCATCCACACCACGACCGACAATCTTCTCTGTGCCGTTAAACAAGCCGCGTTCCAGATTATACATCATCACGGCAGGGTTATCGGAGAAAGCCCATGTGCTTTGATCATTCCAGCGGTGTGAACCGGAGCCGCCGACCGAGCTATCCTTGCGTGGATCGTAAAGCGGAGCGCCACGCACCTCGAACATGAGGTTCGGAACGGATGTGAGATTGTCCACGTCTGTCATTGTTGTGACAATCGCATAGCACATTCCAGCGCCGCGATGCGCTGAGGTCCAACGTCCAGCCGGATTAGCATAAGCAATCAATGCAGGGTCGGCAGTCTGGTCGAGGGTCCCCTGATAGAAGCGCACGAAGCACTGACCGCCGTCCTTCACGCCAAGAATACGCTGACCATAGATGCGGCCTTCATCGCCTTGCTGATTAGGAGACAACGATTTCCACTCACCATCCATCTGAACGCGCAACAGCTCAAGGCAGCGGAAGTCAGACAGCTTGAACACGTCCTGGACAATATGATTGCCCTTGTCGAACGCATTTCGATAGACGTGATGGCCCATAGTGCCAAACACGCCCATACCGACCTCACGCACGAGGTTTTCGCCGTACTTAACTTCGGTCGCGGATGCCTGTGATTTTGGCTTCTGCTGGAAGATTGTTCCCAAGGCATACTTAGCTGCGACCGCCAAGCCGCCAAGCACGATATTGGCGAGCAAAGTTCCACTCGCAAGCCACGAAGCCGCTGAGCCTATTGCCCCGATAATAATCGAAACAGGCTCCGCAGCCGCTGGCGTTGCCACCAGAGCGAATAAAATAGCCAGAATGTAAAACATCAGGAAACCTTGAAAGCTCGCTCAGCCATCATGCGTGGCAGGAAACGCAAACCGTCCTCGCCTTTCACAGCGAAGCCGTATTCACAGAAGTAGCCGACCGTGTTCTGGTAAATGCCAACATCGCCGCGCCCAGCCATTGCGACCGGGATTTCTGCAAACCGATCAGCCAAAACCGCACCAAGGCTGTCATAGCCACGCTGTTTAATCTGGCGATAAGCACCGGCCTTGCTCTTGTACTTGCCTCGAATATCCGCAGCCGGATCAACGCTAGTCATGGCTTCAATCGCGTCGCAGGCGGTCAGAAGGCAATCAGATTTGCCCCAGACCAGAGGCGTGTTTAAGTGTGCCTCCGTGACAGCCACGAGGCGTTTTTCCCATTGTGGATGCATATCTGTTGCCTTAGTTGGAAAGGGTGTGCTTATCTAAGATCGCACTTATGCGAAGGGGAGCCGCATCAATGGAATTCATCGTCAAAGACATCACCAAATTCGATATTGAAAACGGCATTATTGGCGGGAAAGTCGAGTTCAACCTACCCGACGAAGCTGGCGACGTGGCAGTGCTTCAAGGCGTTTCAATTGATCTGCGCATACAATCCCACGACGATTTAACGCTTTCGCAGATAGAAGAGCTTCTTTTGAAAAAAGCAATGGATCAACTACGCGCCGTTTTGTCCAATTACGCAGACACGCCAGCACATGACCTTCGTGTGCAGTCAGAGCAGCTTTCATTGACGATGTTTCCTGATGAATAGGCTTATTGATAAGGCGTGATGTAGAAGTTCTCGCGCTTCACGGTTGAGGCGTATTCAAAGAACTTGTCACCCGGTGAGATAAGCTGCTGATCTTCATGCGATGCGGTGCGATAGCCGTCACGGTGGTTTTCCAGCGCAGACGTTTCGATGTTGGCCTTAAGAACCATTTCGCCGCCGTCGATGACGTGATCAATGGTATCGATATACCCGCGATACATAGGCTCGACATGCAGCAGTTCGCGGGTATCAGGGTCGAAATAAGCATCATACAGAATGACCGTGCGGCCTTTGTAATCAACGCTCTCAATCTGGGCCAGCTTATCAGGCGTCACACCGTAATCAGCCGCTGTAGGCATGGTTATGGTGATAGGCAGGGCTTCCGCGCCCATCTGATAAGGCGGCTCTTCTATCGAGAGAAGTTGGTTCGGGATATAGGTATTGCCGTTCCATGTGAGATTAGAAGACCCGTTCCACATGTACCAGAAGCCGGTACCGAAGTGGAAATCACCAAGGGAACGCACGACGATGCGCCCCTCTTCCAGCAATTGCTGTAGACGAGTTGGGAAAGCCATGAAGCCTCCAATTTGTAGGAAAGTTTAAACGACTATTGGTTACGACTTGGCTTTGATGACCAGGCGGAGGGGCATTCATGTCAAAAGGTAAGAAGCATCCCGGCAATCGGCCCGATCGGCGCCAATTTCCATTACAAGATATTAGCATCGAACATTTAGTCGGTTCCCTTGTAATCGCTTGGAATAATGCCGAGAACAGCTCAAAGCTGCTTCTCAATCGTCTACTTGGCAGTCCGCCAGGAATTCAAGCAGTCACGAACGAGTTAAACGGACAATCACTTTGGTTTGCTCTGAGAGCGGCATCATCAAAGTCGATACACACAGAAATTGAAGAGCATGTAAGACTAATCTCGGTTGCGCTAGAGCGACTAAATGAACACCGAAACTACTTCGTTCACGGATCGCTGAATAAAGAGGGCGAACACTTAGTGCTCCGCACTGAATATGCAAAAGGCGAAGTAAGGGAGTATGAAGATCGCTTTGACAAGCAAGAGATCCACCAGCTCGTTAGCGATTGTGAAGACATAGGCATGTGCTCGATCGATGTTACAGCCTATCTAATACTGAAAAAGATGGATCGTGCTTCTTCACTTCCTGATATGCCTTTTTTACCACCTCAGTTAGACAAAACCCGTCGAAATCTGAAAGCTCGCGCTCCAAAACCTTAGTCATCTTCGGAGTAAAACCGAAGAAATCTCTTTCTTCCTGTTCCATATTTCCCTCGTTCACTTCGGCACCTCGATCAGCTGGAAGGTCGCAGTAGGTCGCGGACCCTTCGTCATCTGAAAGCTGTCTTTTACAAGCCGAGTGTTCATTTCCGGCTGCTTGAAACGGGCCGTTGCTCCGGTTGCGATGTAAGATGCAATCGGCTGATCGACTTTCACAACCATCTGAGTGCTGACCGCTGTAGCGCCGCCGCCGTATGCGACCTGCAAGAACTGTCGATAGTCACCGCTCTTGAGCGAGAACATATCGCCGTCCATCAATTGCAGCCCCGGCATAACGCCGGTCAATTGAACCGTGTAACCACCCGTCACCGTACCGCGTGATGCGGTGCCGGTTATGTGTGAATTGTTAGGATCGCCCCAGTACTTCCTCGGTATGCAGATATGCTTCGGACGATAGACAATCGTTTCCATGCCGCCCTGTGCGGCTGCGATGAACGCCTGAAGCTGGACAGCCTCGCTTGCCTTCATCGGCAGCGTTTCCATATCCACAGTCCGATATCGGTCAGCATATTCAACGGTCGAGAGAACCCGACCGCCGAATTTTGTCTGACTGGTTGGAATGACCAGCTGCGGGTATGACGGGACAAATCGGACCGTTGAGAGAAGATCGATCATCGCACCAACCCTCTCCGGTTCGCCTGCTTGCTATCCCGCGCAAATCGCATCGGGCCTGATTTGTCGTACTGCCGAAGCCCCTGATTAACACCGTCCCTCACGACCGATCGGATATAATCGTCACCGCTGGCGCTCGCGATATTGATGTTAACCTGTGGGGCTGATTGCGCAGATCGCGCCTGTGAAGGTGCCTGCAAAATCGGCATGGTTGGAGCCTTCAACGAAGCCCTACCGCCACCAGCAAGAGCGAGCGACCGGCCACTGTTGATTGCCTCAAGCAGCGCGCGGTTCTGTTTTGTAGCCTTGGCATTAATGACGTATTCGCCATCCGAGAGCATTGCTGGAATGCTGTCGGTACGCGGACCACCGGGGCCACGGATCAGGCCACCCGTTGCCGCTTTGACCGGACCACCATCCTTGCGGAACAGACCGCCGAAGATTGAGCCCGTTTTGCCGAAAATGCCGTCGAACAAACCGTCAAAAGCGAAACTTAACAGCTTATCGAGAACCTTCTGGAGCGCATCGGCAAGGGCGTCGGCCATATTCTTTCCAGCAGCAAGGTCAGAAACAAGGCCACCCAATGCATCTTTCTCTGCATCGCGCCATTCTTCCGCCTTTTGACGAAGTTCGCCTTGAGCCTCTGCAAGCTTATTGGCCTCAACGGTTGCTAGTGACCACTGTTCAGCAGTTTGCCTGATTTCTTCCTTGAGGGCTGGTGTAAGCTCTATACCGGCTTTTTGAGCTGCATTAAGAAGCTCTTGCTCAGTTCGAGCCATTTCAGCAGCAAAGCCGTAGTCGTCAATCAAAGGGTTAAGCTGACGGAGCGCCTCAGTCTCAGCGACAAGCGCGGCGGTGCGATCCGAGATTGACTGAAGGTCACCTTTAGAGAACTTCTCTTCGGGCGTATCTTTTCCCTTCTTCTCCTTCTTCGGCTTCTTACCTTCGGCTGTTCGGCTTTCCTGTGCAGCAAGATTGGCTTTCGCGATGCGGTCGATAGCTTCTTCTGTTAACTTCGTGCCATCCTTGATCGCATCATTGCGAACGCGAATACGCTCCATTTCCAGAGCGTGTTCTTTCTTATTCAAGGAGGCCTTGCGGAGAGCTTCTTTTTCGTAGTTGCTCGCAGCGATTGCATTCAAATCAACTCGGATAACATCATCTTTAGCGGAGCGCCCCATATCGGCACGCGTGTCCGCCAGCCTTGCCTGTAATAGGCGGGCGGCTTTCTCTGCTTCAACCAGCTTACCAACGAAAAGCTCCACGGAACTTGTGAAAGATTCCCAGGCAGGGTTTGCGCGTGTGATGCCGTCAAGCTCTGATGCTAACTTTTGCGCAGTAATTGCACCTGAACGGAACTGTTCGCCAAGTGATCTTACCTTATCGACTTCATCTTGCGGGACGCCTTCAAAACTAACATTTCGAAGATTATCGAACTGATCTGTAACTGTTTGAGTGGCTTGTGCTATTTCTTCCAACGAAAAAGCGATGCCGCCCTCAAGCTTCTCAGGGAGCCCGCGGGCGACTTTCCCGCCCGCCTCTTCGACTGCATCGCCTGTGTTTTTTGCAGCGTCCTGAACTTCTTTTAGGGCTGCAGCATAAACTTCTGACGCCTCACTGGCCTTGCCCACGGTGTTATTGTAGAGAATGAGCGATGAGACAACCGCTCCGCCAATAATCATGCCTACTGGACCAGCAGCTGCGCCAAGGCCACCAAAAGCAGTAGCCAAGCCGCCCATTGTCTGAGCCGCGGCGAGTGCTTTTCTGAATTGACCAAGAGCCGTTATTCCAAGTCCAAGTGTACGGATCATGCCAAAAAGCGATCTACCAACCAAGGCGCCAGCGATAACCCCTGCAAGCCTTAATCCATTATCAGCAACCTTGTCGAAGTTGTCAGCAATCATAACCAGTGCTTCGGAGATCTTGGCCGAGACACCAGCGGCACTGTCGGCATTACCAACGTACTGCAACAGAGCATTATTCAGTAGAGTGAAACCGTCGCCGATGGTAGCAGGCATGTCAGATGCTTCCTGCCGTAGTTTCTCCATCTGGCTCGATAGGCCGCGCACGATGTCTTGGCCTGTGATTTTACCTTCCGCGCCGAGCTTGCGCAGCCCACCCACGGTAGTTCCAAGACCAGCAGCTAGCGCTTCTGCAGCACGCCCGCCTGAATCAATAACCGTATTGAGGTTGTCGCCTTGAAGTTTTCCGAGCGCCATAGCCTTGGCGAGAGCGTCGATCACTCGTGCGGCGCGATCTCCTTTGGCGCCAGACACAACGAGTGCGTTGTTCAGTGCTTCGGTGTAATTGAGTGATTCATCTGTGTTATAACCAAGTTCTTTCAGTGCCGTGGCATTTGAAAGGTAGCTTTCAGCGGTTTGAGTAAGGTCGGAATAGGTACGGCGCGCCATCTCTCCGAGGCGCCCCATGACCTCCGTCCCTTTATCAATTGACCCTGCGGCGAGATTTACGCGGGACGTCATATCCGTCCACGTATCAGTCATCTTGCGAAGCTGATCGACACCCAGCGCGGCGCCTATTCCGGCGAGTGGCGCCGTTAAGCCGCTAAATGATCGCGTAAAAATGCCATCCAGATTTTTATTCATCTGGCGTGCACGACGCTCAATTGCATTAAATTGACGATTTGAAACATCGTTGGCGCGCGCCAAGCTTTTTTCAAACGACTTGAAGTCAGCAGAAAGCTGAACAACCAGACTTTCAAGGTCGGTTCTTGCCATGATCAACGATGTCCTGATAAGAAAAAAGCCCGCACGAATGCGAGCTTGGGGAAGCTGATGAAATTATTGATTGGTGCAGCCTGCATCGCGATTATCGCGTTCGTCGGCTACTATTTTTGGAGTGGACAGAAAGCTGAGCGACAACAGTTCGCTGCCAATTGCCATGCAATTGCGCAGAACGGCCCGCCAGATGAGACGCCAAGCGACAAGCGCCTAGCGTCAAAAAGAATTCAAGATTGCGTTGATTTTCTCAAAACCGGCAAACTGCCTTAACGCACTGCCGTGTTCCTCCGCCAATATTTTACAGCCTCAGTAGAGCAGCCAACCTTCTGAGCAATCGCAGACATTGACATGCCCGTTGGTAGCAACCTGAGAATATCTTCTTTATATGGCGCTCGTGTTTTCGCCATCGGCTCATGATCAATCGTAGCGCCCATATCCGGCAAAGCGGCCATTGGTCGGCTTTGGTCTATGAGCATCCCGACAACGGCAACTGAATTACGACAAACACCACCGTGAGGTGAACGGAATCGTTCACCAAGTGCGGTTCGCGCTCCAAACGGGCGTAACCGTATCTGTTCTCGCTCAACATTCTGAATACTCATGCGTCCGTCATGCTCAATCACAACGGCGCGCCCATCTCCATCATATTTGTTTACGTCAACCCAGACTGGTTCGCCGTCAATTATCATGGCGCACACATTTTGGGGCTTCGGCTCAGGTTGCTGTAATGAAGCTGCAACCCTCTCTAGTCTGTCAACGTTCTGCTTGAGACGAAGCGCGTCATCAATCTTCGTTGATGTGCGACGGTTGTGCGCCTGCACTTTGACCGGCTTTTCGACTCGTCCGAGACGGTATTCCATGAACACATCGATCAGAGCCTTGCGAACTGCTGCGGCTGCAACCGTCTTCGCGAACATGCAAATCAGTAGCGCCTGACCTTCATTCAGGAAATATTCCGTGAAAGACTGGCCGCGATAAGCGCCCCGCCGTGGGGCGCTAGAGCCATAAACCTCTATTTCTTCGAGGTTTCTTTCGATAATCTCTCGTATTTTACGCGGCCTAGCAAAGCCTAGAGCCTCGCCAAGACGCACGTCAACAACACGCGGTTCTTTGTCAATTTCGGTATTTAAGTCTGCGACAGAGATCAATCTTCTGGTATCAATCGTATCGGCTCTGGTCATTTTTCAATCCTTCTGGGGCCAGCGGTGAGGACTGCTACCAACAGCCTCACCGCAACTTGTGCAACATTCACACTTGCACAAGTTGCCATGAAGAAATGAACATGTCAACAAACTTGCCCAAGTTGCAAACTTGGGTTATTACATCGGCATGACAAAAGAGCTTAAAGATCAGCGAATTGCAGTTATGCTCACGCCTTCAGAGTTGGAGGCTGTTGATGACTGGTCTTTCGCGCACAGGATTAGGTCCCGAGGCGAGGCTATCAGGATATTAATAGACGCAGGCCTTATGATCCCGACACTCGCTTCGGCGGTGACAAGCTACGCTGATTCATATGCAATCAAAGACGAGCCAGAATTGGCAAGTGGACTGCGTAAGCTTGATAAAGCGGTTCAGGACCATTTTGACAAGTTACCAATGATTCGGCACAGTGAAGATAAGTAGGCGATCTTCAACACATAGAGCGCCTACTTATTAGTATTTCAACTTGGATCTTCCTCGAATTCGACCAGCAATTCAGCTAGCTCTTCTTCGGTGAAGAATGAATAGAGAATGAAGGTCGATCGCAAGGAGCCGCAATCATAGCTTGGCGCAGTGCCGCAACATACAAGGGCGGATAAGCATAAAGCGCGACGAACACTGATTTTTTTGCATAGGTGAACGCATCAAGACGACAAATTATATGTCGCACATACTAAATAAGAATGTTAAAAGATGGCTGCCCCCGGCGGCTTAACTAACCAAGCACCAGGGCTTAATCGACAGAGGCCGGGCCGGGGGGTACATGACTTCTATAGACACTCAGGTTGACGTTGTCAACGAACATAATGCGAACAATGATAACTTTGATGGGTTGGGGACTGCCTTATCAGCGGAAAGAATTGGCCGTTACATTGACGCCGCAAACGGGGATATTAAACGTGCATACGAACTATATGCAGTAAATGCCCAAGTCTCAAACGCAATGTATATCTTACTTCATATGCTTGAAATATGTCTGAGGAATGGCTTCCACTTTGCTTTGACAACAAAGTATGGTCACGATTGGTTTGATCAAGTGGGAGTTATAAAAACCATCAGCCAACGCCAGAAAATCAGTGAAGCTAAGTTAAGGCTAGTGAGTGATCGCAAACCAATAGAGCCGGGAAGATTAGTCGCTTCGTTAACGTTTGGGTTTTGGACAACATGTATTGGATCTGAATACAATGAAGACCTGTGGATCCAGGCTATTCACCGACCGTTTAAAAAAAACCAATCCCTCACAAGAAAAAAACTCAATCGTGACTTGACCCCACTGCGTAACTTGAGAAACCGCATCGCTCACCATGAACCTATACTTTCTTGGAACCTTTTGAAGCATTATGAAAATGGCATGATTATCATTCAAGCCCTTTCACCAGACGCGCATCAATGGGTTAAAGAAAATTGTAAATTTCACGATATATACGACGAGTCGATACGCAAAGAATTTAAATAGATACCTTTTTGGGAGCAATTGTGTCGCCCATCAATAAAACGCATCACCCAGCCTTAATCCAATCCCAAAGATCGTCTTTTTCGGATTCTGAAAGCTTACCTGGCTCGTCTGGGGTATTCGCCTTGATGTAACCATCAAGCGCTGCCATGTACTGCCACATCGACATTCGTCGAACGTCTTGCGGCGTATAGCCTAGAACTGCACCGTTTCCATAGATGGCGGCAAATCTGATCTTTCCGTTGGGGAGACTATCGATGGATTCTGACTTGCCGCTCCCTGCTCCCCCACAGGTTCATCCGGTACGCCTTGAATGCCAGCCTGCAATATCGCAATGGCAAACAGCAAGTTTTCGGCAGGCGGACGTTTTTCGACATAGCGCTGTACAAGCTTGGTTGCGTCGGTCGGCTTCATGTCGCCGCCGATAAGGCCCTGCCTGATGACATTAGAAATATCACCAACGTTACACTGTTTCGAAATCAAGCGCTCAAGAATAACCCAGGGGCCCGCGTCGCAGGCCTCCTGAAGTGCTTCAAGTTCGCTCCACCCAAGGCGGAATTTGTAATCATCATCCGCCCAGGTTAGCTCAATCGATGCATCCCGCATTAGCCACCAGCCGGGGTAGACGTACGAACCATCACACCGTCCGACTGCAGGCTGACGTTATTCGTCGCCCGCTGGCCGTTGGTTGCGCCAACTTCCATGCTTTCAACATGCATGAAACCTGTCCACACGATTGTCTTTGTAGGGAATTCCCACTCCACCTTAACAGGAATGGAATCGATGCTATCGACAGCATCCAGCCAGTCGTCGACGCTTTCAGCGGCAAGAACACCCTCACCGCTAATACCCATCGAAAGGCTAGTTGCATCGCGCCCTACCCAATCAACTTTATCTGGGTCAGTACAGTCTGGAATATTGACCTCTTCAAGGCCTTTTGTAATCGTAATCGAGCGTTGCGTAAAACCGCAGGGTGCGGAGTAAACTGTCGGGGTGGCGTCATTGCCGAGCAAGACGCGGATCTTGCCCGACTTGATCGTCGTAGCTTGGGCCATATTGGTCCTCGTGTTTTGGTGGTGGTTGCGGCGCGAACTACGGCGTCTCAATGACGGCCGTGTATTGGATCGACGCCTGATTGATGCCGGGAGCGCGGATGTAGTCAGTTCGCCAATAATCGAAGGTGACTATTGCGTTTACGGCGAGCGTCGGTTCCCATCGTCTAAGTGCCTTGGTCACAGCGTCGGCGATTTGCCTGACCTGTTTCTGGCTTGGCAAAGACGACCAGCAGTTAATTTGAAAAGTAACGTCGACCGCATCAACGCAATCGGCACTGTCATCAGAAGATGAAGCGCTGCCGAATGAAACATACGGATAAGTTGCGGCCGGTATATTGCCATTAGGATCGGCGGGAGGATTGTCATAGACCTTGTCGACGCCGATTAGCGTTGTCAGCGCAGCATTCTGCGATAACCGCGCATAGATCGCGGCTTGAAGTTCCCATACAGGGTCCATCCATCAGCCTCCTGCGGCTACTGTTTTCGCTGCTTTGGTGATGGCTCGACGAATACGGCGGTTAACTTCTTTTCTCTTGGCTCGCCATGAGACGTAGAAGAAGGGTTGCTTGCCTTGTCCGGGGTTTTTTGTGCCGGGGAACATGCCTTTGTTGGCAAAGCCTACCGTGCCGAATTCAACCCAGCGCGCGTAGTAAGCTTCATTGTTGCCAGCATATATCGTGATAGTCCAATCAGCTGCAAGGCTGGCTTCGACTGTCGCTATAACCATGCTGCCCTTTGGAGCCTTGCCCCAAGTCCAGCCGATACTTTCGTAGAGCGACATGTCATCGACGGCAACGCGGTTGCGCATCATGTCGCAAATATCTTCAGCGCCCTGCTCCATCGCACCACGAACCATGTCGCGAGCGACTTTCGGCATCCGCTTGAATTTCTGTTCGAGTTTAGCAAGCCCCAGAATACGAGCACCGATAGTCATCAACCACCACCCTGCATTACAGCGCGCATTTCGATGTACTGATTAACCTCGTCGGGGTTCGCACAAGACTGGATCTCGTAAAAGATGCCGGTTCGCTTGTTTCTAGCCCGCCAGGAGGGCGTGACGTCACGTGTCCGTGGTTCGCTTCGAACGACAATCGTATAAGGCTGGATACCCTGCGTGCGGGCCGCAATGTCGGTTTCAGAACCAAGGCGAGGTTGTAAACGAGCGGCAGTTTCGAACTTGTCTACCCACTCTTGGCTTGTGCCCCCACCTTCGTCTCTCACCGCTTCACGCTGCTGAAAGACGACAATGTTGTTGAGCGCACCTGCGCCTTTACGTGTCGCCATCCTTCTCACCTTTTTTCGGAGTTTTCAGGCGAACAGCCTTGTTTCGTTCGATTGCAGCATTTGCGCACGGTGTGGTGACGAGGCCCGACCAGCCAGCCTTATAAGCGATGGTGACTTGCGGGAGCGGCTTCCAGTCGAAGTCTTCGGAGAAGCGGACGTGAGGCATTAGCCGGCGGCGTCTTCGAGCGCCTTAACGCGTGTCGACAACGCAATAAACGCAGCCTGAATATTCGCAGCTGCCGCAAGACCACTTCCAGAGTCGGCTGTCACTGCGTGGTTGTGGTTGCCAGCAGCGGCAGTAGTTGCCGTTGCACCAATCGCTGGTGCAAAGGTGGCTGGCTTACCCGTAATGTCGGCCCATGCGGTTGAGCCGCCGCCACCTTCAAGGCCTTCAACCGTTGCACTGGCTTCAACTTTCAGAGTTCCGCCGATGACGAGCGTGTCACCGCCGTCGGTAGAGTAGTTTTTAGTAATGTATGACATATCCGCCTCCTAGACAGACATCAGGCGAAACGGGTTGATGAGCCGCCGCGCCGTTGGGATTTCTGTGTGGATGGTGCCGGTGATGTCAGATTCACGGTTCTCGTACATGCTGGCAGCATGCAGCATAATAGCCGCGTCAAATTCGAACTCTGCGCCTACTGGAACCGTCTCTCGACGAACGTAATGGAGAGCCCACGATTTAGACGCATCCAGATAAGCCTGGATGATTTCATCATCATCGTCGTAATCCACGCGGATATGTTTTTTGAACTTTTCGAGTGTAACCGACATCGTGCCTCACAAATGGCGGGCGCTCCGAAGAGCGCCCTTGTTCGTTAAGCCGCGACCTTGTGGTAGCGGAACACCGTCGGATCTACGACACCGCCTCCAACTCGCTTAGTCGTGTAGAACTGCACGAACGGCTTATTGGTGTACGGATCGCGAAGGATGCGAATGCCGGTACGATCAATGACCAGATAACCACTGAAGTCGCCAAACACGATTGGGATCGCACCAGCGGCAATATCAGGCATCGCGGCAAACTCGGTCACTGGATGACCAAGGACGGTCGCGGGCTGACCCGACTGAAGTCCTGGCTGCCAGATGAAATTACCGTTGCCATCTTTCAGCTTACGGATTGCACCCTGCGTCTTACGATTCATAGCGAAACGCGCATTTGGTGTGCGTTCACTCGGAAGATCATAGACAAGGTCAACAAGACCGTCGAGCGTGAGCTCTGCCGCTTTGCCGGTCTTCACTTCTGGAATAGCGCCCCAAGGATGAGAAGCAGCAGTAGTATAAGTCAGAAGACCTTTTGGCTTGTCCGTGCCGTTGCCAGAGATAAAGGCAAGGCCTTCCTGAAACGCGAATTCAGTCTCGACTTCACCAGCAAGCCAGTTTTCGAGGTTAATTTCGGAGTCATCAAGAAGACGCTGAGTTGCTGCCGGATTTGCATAAATCTCGCCGGTATTAAACTTCACTTCTGCGAACTTCGCTGTAGTGGTTTCAGGGCGAGCGGCGGTTTCACCAACCCAACCGGATGCAGTCGCACGGTCGTTATACAGTTTCGAGAAGCCATTGCCGCTGATCGTCTGTGTCGCTGCGATCTGACGCATTGGCGAAATGATCTTCAGCTTATCGATAATAGAACGATCCCACTCCGTAGGAGCTGTGTAGCCGCCGTCTTCTGGAGTACCGACATTCATTGCAGCCTTTGGATTTTCGCGGAAGTAGGCGTCCAGTCCAGCTTCGTCTCCACGACGGAAGAATCGCTCAAAAGCCTTAGCGTGCGCGCTATCAGGCTTATGATTGTCGTTGTCGTGACCGCCTAGAAGGGCCGCAGCAATTTTCTGATTGGCCTCATCGAGCGCAGCACTAAGCTTGCCAACCTCATCATTGATACGATCGACCTTTTCAGACTGTACAACGTCCTTACGAACGTCTGCCAGAGCTTTATTGTGTTCGGCCTTAAATGCTTCAAAGGCTTCGCCCTGCTTTTCAATGAGGGCCGTTACAGTATTGATGTCAGTCATGGGATACTCCTAGCGCTGACGTTAATTTCGTAAGTGAAGCCGCGAGTGCGGCGTATTCAGACTGAGCAACGTCAACGTTGGAATTGGGCTCAGCGGCATCATCGCGCGCGGCCTTTTTCATGTCTGAGATAGTAGTTTTGGCTTCTCTGGCGGATGCGCCAGCAAGCCTCAAAGCGCGTTCGGTTTGCTTTTCAGCTCGAAGCGCTTGCGCTTTTGTGTTCGGTTCCGACTTGATACGGTCAGCCGGTAGCAAATCAGTAGCAAAACCAGCATCAATTGCTGCCTGACCAGAAAACCAAGTTTCTGCATCCATCATGGAGGCCACAGTGTCAGCATCATTGCCGGTTCTGGCTTCATATACGGATGCCATGTTGGCATCGAACTGCTCCATCGTGACTGCCATTTCCGCAAAGTCACGACGGTTGCCCATAGCGACAGTCCAGCAATTATGAATCATGATGGACGCGGATGCGCCGATTTCGATCTCGTCACCTGCCATCGCGATAACGCTGGCAGCACTTGCCGCAACACCAAGCACTTTAACCTTGACCGACAAATTGTTTGCATCAGCGTGGTCACGGATCTTGTTGTAGATCGCCACCCCTTCAAACATATCACCGCCTGGTGAATTGATGTGAACTTCGAAGTCGCGACGTCCAATGGTTCGGAGGGCTGCGTCTAGCCGCTTGAGCGTAAACCCGCCACCAGTCCAGAAGTCTTCGCCGATGACATCATAGATTGAGATCACATTGTCGCCGATTGCATCTGCGGAGAGAATCGAGGCGTCCCACTTCTCCAAAACAGCATCGGGCGTGCGAGCGCTAATGCCCGCTCGCGCAGGCACCGCAATTCTAGGTAAATTCATATTGGATTATTCCTGATTGGGCGCTTCGACTGTCGTGGGTTCGACGCCGACAGGCTGCATATTGAGAGGCTGGAGGTACTCGTCGCCGCCGTCTATCGGGTTCATATCTTCGCTCGCGCGAATGTCGTTGACAGAAAGCCAACCCCAATTCCGTCCGATCGCGTATGAATCGAAACGAGCTTTCATGTCGCCTTTAAGCAACCCGGCAATGTTGAACTTTGCATAAATCTCGAGGTCATCTTCCGGGATGAGATCGCGTCCAATGGCCTGCTCCCACATCACCAGCCAATCATTGACCGTATATGTGATGAACCCGATGTTCTGTTGCTCAATCCCCGATCCCCATGATGTTGATTTCTCTGTGATACCCAACATATGCGGCGGTACGCCGAAGAACATCGCAATTTCGGTTAAAGACTGAACGCGCGTCTGAATGAACTGCGCGTCATTTGATGTCATCCCGATCTTGTCGTACGTCATCCCCTCTTCGAGAATTAGGTCACGGCCTTCTCTCGCCCCGCCCCGACGATAATAATCCAGACTTTCCCGTAGGGCTTCCTGCCCTTCAATCCCGAGCTTTCCTTCGTGCCGAAGGACGCCGCCAACATTGGTGCCGTTTTCAAACAGTGAGGTCGCGTGTTTCTCAGTGGAAAGCGACAAACCCATTGCCTCTCGCGCATAAGTAAGCACAGGCAAACCGACGATACCGTCGAAGGTCATTCCGCGCAGATGAAGCATGTCTTTCTGCTTCAATTGCAAACGGCTACCACTCGGCAGCGTCACATTATAAGTTAGTGAAAGGTCGCGCTGTTGTTTGACCTCCACATTGTCGGCGTTGAGCGGAATGAGTTCAATCACCTCGCCGCGACTGTATACCTTGTATGCGTAACCGTTGCCGCGCAGCAAAACACTCGCCTGCATCATGCGTCGGAATTCAGAAGGTGTTTGCCATCTGTTCGGTTTCCGCCGAAGTAGCGACCACAAAGCATGATCGTCCGCGTCAATGCGCGTTTTGCTGTCTATTCGCCTCTTCAGATCGAGAGGGAGTGTGGCGACTGTCCCTGAGATGAGGTTCACACATCGCCACACAGCTGCAATCTTCATAGAGTTTTCAGCGGTAATGTTGTGACTTGTGGACGTGTCACCGTTTTGAATGAAGTCATTTAATGGCGTATCCGCCATGCTGCTCCATTGCTGCTTAGGCGCGCCACGTCGTTTGGGTGGCCCATCTGAGCCACGCCACCAATCCATAAAGCCCATGCGGTCCTCATAAAATCAAAAGGCCGCGGCCTTTTCTGTACACGGATTCTTTTGGCGCCGCAGGAACGCCGTCGAGAGCAGCACCGATTGCCATTGCCAAAGCTACCGCCGCATCGATGCGCACTGAAGCTTTCGTTTTGACGAACCATCGGTTTTCTTGCGGGTCGTGATCGAACGTTGCGCCCATAAGAGCAGTCATCAACACCGGGTTTCGCTTCAATCGAATTCGGCCATCGATGATCATATCTTCCAGCGCCAGCACCGAGCCCGGCATCCACAAGCCTTGCGGCGTTGGAAGGCCAGCGGCTTTTGCAGCTTCGACCTTGGCGGGTTCAGGCTTAGCCCGAACCTTACCGCCCTGTGGGTGTGCAACATGGTCGACTTCAATGCCGAGCGCGTCCACCTCTTCACGAAACTTGTCGTAAGCGTAGCGGTCGTATGCAATGGCCTTGATTTCGAATTGCTGATCAAGCTGCTGCAGTCGTGCTGCAACGAAGTCATATCTGACACGTTTTCCGGGTGTGGCATTGAGCCAGCCCTGCTGCACCCATAGTTCATACGGTGCTTTGTCGGCCTGCGCTCTGGCTTGCAGCGTTTCCTGTGGCGTCCAAGCCTCAACCCAAGCGTCAAAGGTCGGAAGACTGACGGTAGCTCCATCATTGCGTTCCATTTCCATGACACCCGTAGGAACCACGCTGGCAAGAACAGTCATATCCTTGCTGCCCGAAAGGTCGACTCCCATGAAAACCGGCTTATCAGCATGATCTTCTTCGGGGTCGAAGTCATCCATGACGCTTTCGACAGTCTCGCGCGGCATCCATGCCTTATCGGCATCCGTCCAGCAGCAAAAGTGCAGACGCAGAATCCCGTTTAGCTTGCCCGGCATTTGTTTGGCCTGAGCAACAACGCCTGCTAGATATTCTTGCGTCAGGATTACGCCTAGAAGCGGGTTCGCTTTCTTCCAGCATGTCGGGTCATTCAGAGGGTCATCGCCCTTATCGAGCGCGCAAACCCATGCAAACGTTGTGTCGTCGATGATTTCACCGACGTAGTTAAACACCTCGTCTGGCGTCTGCGTCCCGGCTGCAACCCGAACTGCGTGTTCGTGCTCTTCCCAGCAGATGCTGTTTTTGTCGCTGCCTGAGTTTGTAATCATCAAAAGCAACGGTTGACGACGAAACTTGAAGCCGCGCTCCAGCATTTCCATCGTCGATCGATCTGGATGCTCGTGAACCTCATCGCAAAGCGCAAAGTGAGGACGCGGACCTGAGCCCGACTTTCCCGAATCCTTTGAGATCGGACGGAAGAAAGACTGTGACTTGTGGTGCGCGATATTGAATTCGCGCCCGATACCGCCGCTGAACTTCACACGCTGCATCAAAGCAGGTGCAGCCCGCGCCATTTTCACAGCGTCCTGAAAGAGAATTCCCGCCTGTTCTTTCTTGGCAGCGGCCGCATAAATCTGTGCGCCCGCTTCTTTGTCAGCGATCAATCCGAACAGGCCGACACCGCCAGCAAATGGAGATTTGCCGTTACCCTTGCCCTCTTCGATGTACGCGCGACGAAAACGTCGGGAACCGTCCTCACGTTTCCAACCAAACAGAGAACCAAGCTTGAAGGCCTGCGAGGCATGCAACTTAAACGGCTTGCCTTCAAACTGGCCTTCTGAAAGCTTCAACCGCTCTTCAAAAAAGCGGAACACACGATCAGCTTCCTCGTCATCAAACCACAGACCGCGCTCATGACCTGTCGCCAAGTCGTCGAAATGACGCTGGCAAGCGTTCCGAACGTGCGGGCCTGCAATCTCAGTGCCGTCAAGAACAGCTTGCGCATAATCGCTCACACGCTTCAGTGCAGGCATATCAGTCAAGCAAATCATCCTTCTCATCGCCATCGTCGGCAGTCGCAACTTTCGATGCGTCCGCAGGCGTAGCACCCATCTGACCAAGCATCTGACGCAGCAAGTTCATCGCCTGCACGCCAACCTCCTGCCCCGCCATGATGCGGCCCTGAATATTGGATGCCATACCAACCAGCGTGCGGTGTGACTGGTTGAGCCACGGAAGCTCTTTTTCAAAAAGCTTCCATGCAGCCTTGGCTTTTAGCTCTGGCGTATCCTTCAACCATGCGGGAGGATTGCCGAGCGGGCCATCGGCTTTAGCGTCGGTGCGGTTTTTGAAGCGCTGTGGGTTTTTCTTATCGCTTGCCTCGACTGCCGCCTTGGCGCGAGGCGTTCTTGGCCTCGCCATGGCATAAGTCCTTTACAGGGGTCATATTTTGAATTGTGGATGCGTGCGCTGTGGACCCTCGCCGTTCCAGCGTTTTCGACCTTCGTCGACTTTTTGATGCCCCCCCGGGGTTCAAACCGGCCACCCGTCGGCCCCGAAGGTCACGATGTCCTGACCTCGCTCCAACCGCTGCTTAGTTCGATCGTGGCACGTCTTGCAAAGTGACTGGAGGTTGCCTGCATCCCAGAAGAGGAACTCGTCGCCCTTATGGGCAATGCGATGATCACACACCGTCGCTGGTTCCACATCACCAACCTGTAAACAGAACACGCACAACGGTTGCTCGGTCAGCTGTCGCTCGCGCATTCGCTGCCATCGGGCAGTTTTATAAAGTCGGAGCCATGTGCGTTGTGTCATGGACAGGCCTCCGTGAAAGTAACCAGCTTGGGTGCGCTTGCACTTAATACACAATGTGTCGTGGCGGCAGAAGGCGTTGCTGGTTTTGTTTGGTTGCGGCAGGTCGGATTCGAACCGACGATCTCTTGGTTATGAGCCAAGCGAGATGACCACTTCTCCACTCCGCATAATTCTTCTTGATGAAACTGGTCAAGGTGGCAGGGCTTGAACCTGCGGCCTCTCGGACCCAAGCCGAGCGCTCTACCTGCTGAGCTACACCCAGATGAAGATTGGCGAATGTGGCTGGAATCGAACCAACATCGACGGTTTTGGAGACCGTTGCTTTACCATTAAGCTACACAAACAATAATTGATCGGCGGGGAGGCACTGGCTTTATCTTGCCAACCTCAACCCGCCGTATCCCGTCTGCCGGAGGAGAAACGGCGCCGGGGATTGTTACGCCCGGTTCATCACTGACCGAGCGTCTGTCGCTGGCAGCAGCCTGTGCGCACAGAACTTGGAATACTGTGGAAGATTGTCTTCCCACTATTACCAACGTTCTGACTGATCAGGTCATGACTAAGCTACAAGATCGCGGCGCTGTAGGTCACCGATTACATCCCTCAATGTTATCAGAGCGGTGTGCACAAGAGCCCTGCCCGCGCCCATAGCAGCGTTCTTGTTGCCTATTCCAGCAGCCTCACCTACATCCTTTAATGTCTTCCCATCGATGCAAGCCAACTCGAAGGGTTCGCATAGATAGCCCAAAGATGATTGCAACCGGCCGAGCTTATGTTTCGCATCGATCATATCGTTGACTGGTGCGTCGCCTTTCCATGGCTTCGGTACGTTGGTGTAACCGCTTTCCGATTTGTCAGAAGTCAACTGCGTCTCCGCATCGGTTACACTTTTCTTGCGAGATGGTATGTCGACGTTTGCCGCTGTGGATTGTCTGACATGCTTGTACGCGATGCTTCCGTTCGGACGAACATGGATATGGCGATCCAGAGCCATTCCTTCACCTAGTGTCACGGTCGAACCACCTAGAAGGGCATTGCTTTTCGCTGCCGTGTGAATTCGGCGGTAGTACATCGCATACTTCAAAAGATCGGTGTTGCCCTCTTTGATCAGCGCTGTAGCCAGGGGCCAAGCGATATTGTCATTTGCAGCACGACCATCCCAATCATTTCCAATTCCTTGCCGCTTATTGATACGGCGACGCAACTTTGCCAAAGCCTTTACTTCACGGGCGCGTTCAAGCCGCATAAGCTCTCTGGCTGCATGCCTTTGCTCTGGTGTGTGCTCTGGGCTGTGCGTTCCATGAACTGCGCTGGTCATGATGCGTGGCTTTAGATTACGATTGGACATATGGCGTATCCTTACTTGGAGTTAGCGCGCAGTAGCCGCTACGAAGCGATTGCGCTGCTTCAACAATGTGATCGTGTGCTTCGTGTGGCTTGCATTCGAACCACTCACCTTCAAGCCGGTAGTGTTCCTGCTCAGCTATGATGTGGGCTTGTTCCTCAACCCCTGATGCGCATATCGCTGTGTCAAACCAAAAAACCCGGTGCAAGAAAAGAGTGTCAGGATTTCCAGTTTGTAGGGTGGCGAGGCGATGGATTGGAGATCTCGCTTTTCCGACCTTTACTCGGGAGGCGTTTTCCTCACCAATCACGTAGACGGCAGTGTGATCAGAGTTCGTTATCTGTTTCGATGCAGCCACTAACAGCTTAAGATTTCTAAGCTCTGCCAGACTAGAAACGGGCTTATTTCCATCACCTATAATTGCCTCTTCAATAACATCTTCGTAACGAGGAATAAGTTGTCGGTGGTGCAGATCTGGATTATTTAACCCACCCATGAAAGTTCCGGGAGACATCAAGCTGCCTCCCTTTGTTCACTCGCCTCACTCAGCCAGCCTTTAACCAGCCTCACTGCCTGCTCTGCTGCATCTTCTTCGGTAACGGCCCTGACGACTACAACGGGAAAGCCAAGAGCATTAAGCAACGGATGGCGGGTTATCTGGCTTGGTTCGAGCTTGGCCTTGCCGACCTTGTTCTCGATTTGCCGCAGCACACCACCGTAGAGGTATATCCGGACGTCGGCTTCTCCCGGCGTCAGTCCTGCCGCTAATGCTTCAGCTCTTGCCTTGGGTCCGCGCTTGGCTGCGTTCTGATCTCCGGCCAACGTGAATGTGCCTGGTCGAACGTCTCGCGCTGCATGAACGTATTCTGGCAATTTTCGCAGGCTGCGGACCTGGGCAGCTTGAAGTTCCCATTCCAGAGGCAGACATGGCGATGTTGTTACCTTGCCGTTGCGCGTCGTGATCTTGGTGCGCACGCCATTGATGCGGACGGTTTGGGTCGTGACTTTTGGTTTTGCTGCAGGTTTGGTGCTGGCTGTGGATCTGGAATTGAGCTTGCCGGATGATGCACAGTTAGGCGCACGTCTTCGTGTCATGGTCTCTCCTCGTGTTCATGGTTGGCTTCCGTTGGTAGCGGAATCACTGATTGGTCGTCAGCGTGAAAAAATGGAAAGGGTCTCGGAGGGATTTGTCAAGAACGAATATTAAAACTCAAATTTTTATCTAACGAATGCAACTCAGGTTGTATTCTGCCGTCCTTCAAAGTGCGTAAAGTGCGTAAAGTTCCAACAGTGCAACATTACGCGCTGCGCGCTCAAGTGCGTAATCATCTATAGAGGATTGATTACGCACCTTAAGCAGCGTGCAAATGCGTAGAGTTGAGGCAGATAAAATCAACTCTACGCACAACTTTACGCGTTACCTATGGTTGTATTTTGATTGTGACAGCGGGTTGCATTTTGATCTTCGTAAGGGATCAACGACCACAATATGTGGATGTCCTGACTGTGAAGAATCTGATAGTCGCCTGCAGATAACTTCTAGGGGGCGTGAAGATGTCTAGTGCTAAGAAATATGCGTATCCAGCATTTATGAGCGTTTCTGCTCTTGTGACAACTATATCCGATCTTATCCAAAAGAATGATATCGCGTTAATTCTAGCCGCCTGTTTAGGAGTAATTGGATTGCTGGCGCTATTGGCGCCGTATCGCCTCCTAGAGAAGACAAGGCCTTTGCTTTCAGATGGCAATGCGACAAATACAGACTTCTCATTTCGAAGCTTCGGAGTCTCGTGCTTAATAATGGGGGCAGTAGTATTTGGCTTTTCAAGCCTATCAGTTCGAGCAGCGCCTGAAGGCGGAATTATTGCTTCTCAATATCCTGAAATCCATCAAATACAACAGAGCTTAGGGTTGGTTCAAACCGATATTGCAACCATTAAAGGCACAGTAAAAGAAATAAACGATAAATCTGACAAAATTATTGCAGCGACATTTCCATGGCTCAGCCTAAGTATTGATGCCTCATTTAACAGCGCATTTGTAGAAAAAGATGGCAGAGTTCATAATGTTAACTCTGCTGGTGGTGCATATGTTTTAGTTGAGAACGAAACTCCAGTTAATTTTGAAAATGTCGATATAATCGTTACGAATCCGATAGATACAACTGATAACTACATTGATCGGTACGCCTTCATCGGCTCGAATGAGCGAAAGCCTGCCAAGCTAGCATCTAATAAGTTAATGTATACGATATATAACGTTTGTTATTCGGCCAAGGTGAAAGGACGAAATGAGTGGATTGTTGACAATTTTGAAGTTCGTGCAACACACGATATTGTGAAAATGACGAGTGATGACTGGTACAATATACGCTACGAAAAAGTTGATTACGACGGCCCACAAATTTATGCTAAAGAAAAAAGGTGCTCATTATGAGCACCTTGTTAGTTACATAGCTCTCACAAACGTCGTCATGCGCCGTTGAACCGGGTCTCGTTCTTCAACCTTCGTTAGAAACCCCTCTGCAAATAGCGCCTTGGTTATCACCCCGGCCCTTTTTCTGTCGGTCTCGTCATCGGCATCTAACTGCAACGCATATGCGACAGCCAAGCCTACCCACTCTTTGGCGTTGGGTGCCTGCTTATACATTCCACCATTAACAACACCGCGGATTGCATCGCGCTGCTCTTCGGTCACTTCCTCCGCTATTTCCTCACTGGTTGGCCAAGTCCACGCAGTAACAACAGGCGCATGATCTTGAGGCTTGGTGAGGCCCTGCCCGTTCCCCAGAGCCACACTTTCCAGCTTGCGCCAGTCAGCTTTGTGCGACAGTGGGGCGAGATTTGCCTTGCCGTATGTGATGGTGAAGTAAGCGAACCTATCCATAGCCCCCATGCCGGCGTCTTTGGCTTGCGCTTCCGACATGCGGTTGAGCACGCGCACCGAGCGCGCTGCGCCGATCAGAGACACAGCCCCACGAGCATCTTCAACGGTTGCTTCACGATCACTCACCTTACGCAGATGATGCACGATATCGATTGAGCAGTTCGTCCGGTCAGCGACCTGCGCCCAAAGCTTAGCCACCTTGTCGATTGCGCCGTTGTCGTTTTCATTGACTTGGTGCGTCGACACGAACGGGTCAACAATCATCACGTCAATGCCAAGCTCAGAGATCGTCTCAACGACTGCTTCAACGACTGGCTCCTGAATGCGCACGCCTTTCTTGTCGTCGATCGCAATGACCAATTCCTGCTCGCGACCTGTGTCTAGAAACAGATGCCCATCGATATCAGCTGGATTCAGATTAAAATGAATACACGCAGCCATGATGCGGCGCTCAAGCTCGTCGCGGGGATCCTCGGCATTGAACAACCAGACCTTCAACCGCTTCGGAGGCTTCGTGCCATTGAGCGCTTTACCCGAAGCCATGGCCAGCGCCTCGACGATGCTGTTCGCAGTTTTGCCGAGACCGCCCGGCGCGACTGTCACCGAGACATACTTGCGAATGAAGTGCTTACCGAACGCAAACTCGCGCCGTGGTAGCGTCGCCGGGTCTTTCCAAACGAAAGGCGTCGCGATGATTGCGCGTTTGTTTTCAGTGGCTTGCTCCGGTTCGCTTATAGATGAATCAAATCTCGAAGCTGGCTCGGCAACAGCATCAGTGCGTGCCTCCGCTTTCGCCAATCCATTGGCAATCATACGGCTGATATCAACCAGACGTGTGTTGTCGTTGTCATTCTGTGGCACATTACGCGGGCTGCGAGCACCGGCAGCGAGTCCATTATCGATGGTCTTTACGCAGCGCGGCCAGTCGCGCCCCCATCCTCGGGCTACATCCTGCAGCAGAGCGCGCGCTTCGGATTCAGCCAGTGCGCCTGCCCCGACAAAAGTGCCCAAACGGAATGCGGCGTCGTTCAGCCGGTTATTGCGATTGCCCATCGGTTCAAGCGCAAGATCGTCCAGCTCGGATTGAACTGCACGCTCGACATAGCGGTCGTTAATCTTGCCGCTAACAGATGGCGCCACAGAATATGTACTCTCATATGATCGTGGCAGCACAAGATCCAGCAACCAGTCTGGCGCGTCGACCGGCTCCTGTTCTGATATCCAGCGATAAGGCAGGCCGACCTCAGGCACGCTGCCGGCCGCAATTACATAACCGCCGTCACCGCGTACATCAACGCCGGAGCCAAGCGCGCCGCGGTTTCGAACGCCCTGACGATGACGAAAGAAATAGTGACGGCCTCCGCTGGTGGTTTCTGCGGTCAGCGTTGCAGGCAGCGCGCCGTGTGCGGACTCGAGCGCCGCAAGCGTTTCGTCGCCGCCGTGTTTGGGATCAATGTCCAGCACCCATGCGCCAATAGGTGCACCGGTGGGCACGCCGATCATCGCGGAAGGATTACGGCGCCAATATTCTCGCACGATGCGCTCATTGAGCGTCGCGCCACGGAACCCGTTGCTTGTGAGCGGAGTCTTAGTGGCGAGAATTTCGATTTCGCCTGTTTGAGGATCGATGATTTCCTCGTCGCAGTGGCGACACGGAAATACTGGCCAGTTTTGCGCCTGATAAGACAGTGCGACGTCGAGCATTGGGTCGGTATTGAGTTCTTGCGAAATATGCATAAAGTCTCCCTCAGAAATGGGGTGGGTGCATGTTCTGGAAAAAGCCGAAACGATCGTATGAATTAGATCGTGGTTTCAAGGCGCTAAGCGGGTTCGAAAAGTGGTGCAAAAAGCATCACCCAGGATTCGCCCTGCCTGCAATTGACGTGGTTGAGTGGCGGGAGCATTCGGGCTACCCTCAACTCCCAAAGATGAAGAAGGCGGTGTATTCTTTTCACCTCCGCGATCAGACGAAAGTGTTAAAGGTTGGGCAAGCCGGTGGCGCCAGCTCTGCACGTTATTCATACCAGCACTATCGAGTAGATCTGCAAAGCAGTACGCTAGCTAACAATCTGGTTTCTTCCCCTCATGCGTCCGGACAAGTATTAACTGCGGAAAACGTAGGGCAATGGATTAGAGATAACACCGTACGGGTAGATTTCTTGATCCCATTTGACGCCTCGATCGAGCTTATGAATTATCTGGAACGTTTTCTATTTGTTGAATGGTCCCCGATATTCGAAGGGAAGTCGTCTCCGAGACCGTAATCAAAACGGCGCCTCCTTCAAAGCTTCCCGCATCCCTCGCCCGCAGCCTTCCCATGCGGCCTTCACCAGCATGCGCGCTTCTAACTCGTCGCATTCCGCAAGGTCGGTTTTGCCTATGGTGCCGAGGAAAGCCCCAACTGCTTCAACGCCGGTATCAAGAGCGCGCAGTTCGTAAGGGTCTAGCCTGCGGCGGGTACGGATATGCTCGGCAATGTCTGCGCACTCCTTGCATAGCCAGCGGATCGGTTCTTTGCCCTCCTGCACGCCAAGTCCTACAGCGTGGCGGAGGCAGACGTGGCAGATGTCGTCAGGCTGCATTTGCAGCCCCGACGTTGTCGTTATCCCCAAAGAGGCTAGGAACCTCGCCAACAGCTGCGGCGTCGCCTAGATTTTTCACGGCCTGTTTGAAGTAGTTTGGATTCAGTTCAGTGCCGATAAAGCGCCGGTTATTTTGCAGAGAAACGTATCCTTCAGATCCAATTCCCATAAACGGCGAGAAAACTGTGTCGCCTGCATTTGACCACATGCGCAATGCGCGCTTTGTGATGTTGAGAGGCATGGGGCAAAGGTGTTTTTCGTCCTTGTCAGATCTTGCAACCTTAACATTCAGGACATCAGTCTCGGGCAAATCCTGCTTGCTAAAGTTCCACACTGGCGACGCATGATCCTGCCAGTCGGTGACTGGAAAACTCTCTTTGGTATGGGTTACTGGCTTAACTTCTTCGCCGTCCTTCGCCCACTTTCGAAAAACGAGCAAATACTCAGGCATACCCATGCGACTAAATGTGCTGTCAGCGCGAAGTGTTTTCCAAAGAAGCCCGTGAGCTTTTGTTTTTTGCATTTCCCGCACTGGATCGCGCCAGATTGTGATACGCGAATGAAAATCCCAACCTTCCTCAATATGAAGGCGCGTGCAGTCATCCGAAAACGGGCGCAGTCCTGCTGTGCCACGTTCACTGCTATTCTGGTAATAGACTAGGTCTTTGACATGGATTGCAGTGAGGCGCCCCGGTCGGGTCACGCGAAGTTTTTCACGCACCAAGTAACGGTATTGCTCAAAGAACTCGTCGTCAGTTGCACAGTTTCCCATGTCTGCAACGCTCTCCGAATAAATGTAGAGCGAAGAGAATGGCGGGGAGTAAACACTGAAATCTATCGACGCATCAGGCAGACCCTGTGTAAATGGCACGCAATCTGCATTGTAAGCCGCCCATTTCTCGCCGGCTGCTTGGTCTAGGACGTATGTCATGCTGAAGCTCCCTTCACCCAATCGGGCAATTTTACAGGCGTGGTTGGCTGATAGTTGATTTTGACTTGGCGTTTCTGGTGGGCTCGTCGCATTGCTGCGTACATCTCGCGCTTCATTTGCTCGTGATCGCCGCTCTTGCGATTGATTGTGTCCCAGATCGCTCGTTCGGTATCTGCCAGCGCAATGTGCACATGAACTGGTCGTTTCTGCCCAAATCTGTAGCAGCGACGCACGGCCTGGTAATATGCCTCGTAGCTGAACGACAGCCCGACAAATGCCATGCGAGCGCAGTGCTGCCAGTTTAGACCAAAACCAGCGATTGAAGGCTTACTGACAATGACGCGGATATTTCCTTCGCTGAACCCAACCAATCGATCTTCTTTTACCTTGTCCGTCATCGATCCCCGAACCTCGACTGCATCGGGAATACGGCTAGTCAAAGCATCAGCTTCATAATCAGTGTCGCACCACACAACCCAAGGCTCGGAGCGCTCTGAATTCACCTGCTCAGCTATTGCCTCAGCTCTGGCGTTGGCGGTTAGGCGCTTTTCTTTATGAATGGCTGTTGCGCTCGTATCGGGAATGCGAAACAGCAATTCCCCCGCGTCGACACTCAAGTCCGCCCTTATTTCGTGTCGAAATGTTTCCAAAGGTGGCAGTCCGAAACCATCATCGGAATAACCAAGATCTGACGGCTTTGAAATACATCTGGCCCAGCTCGCAACCCAACTCCAATATGGTTTTACAGCGTGTCCCTTGAGACGATAGCGGCCCATATTCGTTTGATCGGCGATGAACCATCGAGTTAGCATCTCGTTTGAATTCATTACGCCCAAGAACTGTGAATGCTGGCCCAATTCCATGTGGTCATTTGGAGCGGGCGTTGCGGTACATGCCAAACGAAATGGCGTATCTTTCCACATCGCGATCATTTTGCGGGTTGTCTGGCCAGTGAAATTCTTGATTACGCTGGATTCATCAAGCACCACACCAGCAAACTCGCTAGGATCGAAATGGTCTATTTTTGCATAGTTGGTTACGTTGATGCCGGGCCCAGCGTCATCTTGCGTACGGACAACGCGAGCGTCTTCGTATCCGAATTTCTGAGCTTCTCGGACGTGTTGCGGCGCAACTGCTAGCGGTGCCAGCATCAAAACGGGCTTTCCGATCTGCTCTGAAACTACTCTCGCCCATTCTAATGCGACAAAGCTTTTCCCAAGCCCTGTATCCAGGAACGCGGCACCTCCGCCTACGCCGAGTAGAAACTCGGTTACGTCACGCTGATAAGCAAACATGCCTTCATGCAATGACGGAATAGACGAAAGACCGCGCAGTGGCGCGTCGGCGCTTTTACGCGCCAACAACTCTGCGTAAGACATATTCTCTCCTCGTGTGTGGTAACCCGCCAGTTGGTGGCTGGCGGGGTGTGTGATAGAGTTGCCCAAAGGGGAGGCAAGCACTTTGGAAAAGCAAAAGAAAACGTCCACCGAACTGGCAAAGATGATCCAGGATAAATTGGATCCCATGCATGAACGCGGTACCGTACGGATTGGGCCGAAAGCCGCTCCGAACGCGGGATGGATAATAACAGTTAGTGGATCGTCTACCGATTCATCTCTGCTATTTGATGCGCAGAAAGTGGTCGAAGAGCTTTCAGCAGTCTACGAGTTGGATGACTAGACTTGTCCGCCATCTTGCTGCACCGCAGCAATCGGCATGTCTGGAAACCAGTCATCGTAGGCGGCGACGTCAATCATTGCCTCTTCCAACGAATACATTTCATTGATGTACGCGTCATAATTTGGCTCATACTCGTGCGAAGCCATCAGCCAAGCGTAGCTCACAGCACCTTCTCCATGCAGGCGCGCATTACACCACGCAGTTCATAGAAGTTGGACGCGTTATCGATCGCGTTCAGCAGGTACTCACGGTCTACCTGCTTCCTTGCCTCATCCAGCCCATACCCCTGCTCACGCAAGCTTTTTATGCGCGGCATATAATTAGCAGGATCTAGCTTACCCATCACCTCGCCACCCTTTCCTCACGCACATTAAATCCCGGTACCTGACGCATACCGGCGCGCACGGTTTCTTCTGCCATTGCCTGCACGACAGCTTTGAAACGCTCTGGAGCACGGCCGTATGCCCAATCTAGCGCGACGCCTTCGTCGACCAGATCGCAATGCCATACCGAACGAAGGCCAGTGCCAGTCGTTGCCGCCTTGTCTTCGCGCTTAGCCCACCGGTCAGCTTGTTTCGCTTCCTTGACCAGTTCTTCGGCCTGCTCGCGCGCTTCCAGATCGCCAGCGCTCGCCTGCATGGCTTCCTGCGCCTGGCGGATTACGCGGTCGGCTTCCTCACGCGCTGCCTTGGCAGCAGCTTCCTTTTCAGCAGCAACCTTATTGCGCCATGGTGTCAGAAGACCTTGCAGCACTTCCTTGCCGAGCACGACCTTGCCCTTGCCTGACGTCTTGGTGTTGCCGATCAGCTTGTTGTAGCGTGTCTGGATTTCGGCTTTAGCTTCGTCGTGTGGCTTGGCTTCGTCCTTGCGAACTTCATCGGCGCGCTTTCCCGCTTCATGCAACTTATCGTGCAGTTCAGTCACAGCGTCGGCCAAAGCCTGACTGTCGATGGCTTCGCCGTCAGCGAAATTCTTCGCCTCATCGAATAGATCTTCGATTTCCTGCTTAATTTCTTCATATGCAGAGGCTGGCGGGTTGTTGTGTCCTGCCTGCGCCGTGGTTCTGGGATTGTACGGATCGTATGTTTCATTAGTCATGTAATGCTCCTCGTGTGGTTGGTAATGCCGATGGTGCGGCATTCTAATAAATGGCGTGTTAATGGGTGGTCATAGTTACTTAAAAGATGTCCCTATAATCATACAGTTTTAGTAGTATTATGTACTTAGTGGTACTTGTTGCTTTACTAAACTAATACTGCTAAACGGTCCTCGTCTGGGAGGATAAGGCCGCCTGCGCGCGCTTCGGCGCTGCCGGGCGGTTTTCCATTTTCAGGGCCATGCAAACTTTGCATAACTGATGTGCGACATTGCCGATTGTAATCATCATACCATTTACCTATCTTGGGTTTGTTCAGTCTCACTCCTCCTCCCAGAGACTGGACTTGAAGCGTGGCACTCCTCCTCCCAATAGCCGCGCTTTCCAGATCAGCCCGCTGCACACTCCTCCTCCCAGTGCAGCGGACGTTCTTGTTTTTGGGCTTGTCTCAGAACGGTATCTCGTCGTCCAACATCTCAGACAGACCAACAGACACATTGTCATTTGCTGGCTCCGGCACGTTGTCGTTGTCTGCCGTGGTCCCTGCTCTTACGTCTTTCACATTCCAGTACTTGCCGTTCGGAACGACGCTGATTTCATCGGTGGTGAGAAGTTCGCGCTGACGTTCAAGCCACTCCATGACCGTTTTAGGGAAAGGTCGCTGACCGCCGTGCTGCGTCCACCATCGATGCGCTTTAGTTTGTGCGAAACCCGTATGCTGCGGGCAAAGCCATTCGTTGATCTGCGTATAGCCCGCGATATAGCTGCACTTAACCGAGGGTGGTTTGTCGCCCTTACCTTCGTGAAAGTGAAACGTCCTGCCGGTTACCTTGCGCCATTCGGCTTCGGCTGTGCTGACAATCGGAACGTCGGCGGCTTGCCGGGTTAGCTTCTCATCTTCATTCGGCGGGAAGTCATAGCCGCAACATGGGCATTTCATCAGCGAGATATGCACCTTCTCACCGCAACCGACCGCGCCGTTGTCGTCTGGCACTGTCGGGCAGATCTTGATTGGTGGCTCGCCATTTCCAGCGCTTGGCGCTTTCGGCTCGACCATGTCGACAGGGCCGTGCCGATCGACGAGTTTCGCGAAGTCCAGAACGAGGCAGTTACGTTTAGGTCCTGCCGCGATCGCAGCAAGCCGCTCCTCAATCGTATCTAGTGGCGCACCTACCTTATAGAGCGGACGCGTGCCGCGCCCCGCCATTTGGACATAGAGACTAAGTGATAAAGTTGGGCGCATAAATGCAATTAAATCAACGCCCTTATGATTGAATCCTGTTGTAAGAACTGAATTGTTCGTAACGCACTGGATTCGGTATGCTTTGAAGTCCTCAAGGATGCGGCGGCGTTCTTCCTTCGGCGTATCGCCCGTTACAGCCTCGCAGGTAATGCCGCGCGCTCTGAACACATCGCGCACGTCCAGAGCGGCTTTCACGCCGGCACAGAAACACAACCAGGAACGACGATCAGCACCCTTTGCGATGATCTCAGAAACAACTGCATCGTTAAGGTCAGTCCGGTTGATTGCTTCTTCCAGCGCGCGCTGTTTGTAGTCGCCGCCTAGCCTTCCCACGCCTTTAACGTCGTATTCAGTAGCGGTTGGCTTACTCGTCAAAGGAGCGAGGAAGCCGTCGCGGATACCATCAGCAACGCCGTAGGTGTAGACGATTTGGTCAAACAGACGATCTGCGCCCTCATCCAAGCGGCCACTGTCCAGCCGGTAAGGCGTGGCAGTCAGGCCGAGGATCTTCATGTCCGGATTAATCTCAAGCAGCGCGTCGATGAACTTGCGGTACATCGTGTTGCTGTTAATCGGGATAAGATGGCACTCGTCGACCATAAGCACGTCGACGTGTCCGATTTGCTGAGCCTTGTTGTGAACAGTCTGAATGCCCGCAAAAACGATTTGACTGCGCGCGTCACGACGACCAAGGCCGGCCGAAAATATGCCTGCAGGCGCGAATGGCCAAACGCCAAGCAATTCCAGATAATTCTGCTCGATCAGCTCCGCGACGTGAGTAACGACCATCACGCGCATATCAGGCCAGCCTTCTACGAGGCGCTGGATCAATGACGCCATAACCAACGACTTGCCGCAGCCCGTCGCAAGATCAACAAGCGGATTGCCTGCCTCCTCTTGCCAATAGTCGAAAACGGCGTCTATTGCTTCTGACTGGTATGCGCGTAGTTGGAGCATATTTTTACCTGTTCGTTATTAATCTCTAGGTGGTGCTGGTCGCAAATCACGGTACGATTCAATTGGTGGCAGGTCGCCAATATGGAAAACCCAGTAATAGTTGCCGTTTAAATATGTCGGCTGCCGTCGTACCCAAATATGCTCTAGCCAAGCCCAACGTCCGTCATCTGCCTGTCGTGGCAGCCAGCAGAAACTTCGATGCCATTCCAGCGTCCGTTCACGCCATTGTTCTTCTGTTTCTCCTTGCCAGATCACGCCGCCTTCCTTCCTTCTCCATCCACCCAAACATCTCCCGACTTCATCTGGTAAGTGATGGTTTCGGCGTCCTCATCGACATCGATCTGGTCACCATTCACAAGACCCGGCAGATACAAATGCGCCGGGCAACCGTCGCGTTGCTCGTCTATCGACAAAGGCTTTGCCCATCGCGCGCATGAGATATGGCAATCACCGCCGCTTTCTGGCTGAGCATGAAGGCAGGTTCGGCAATTGACCCGCGGCTGTGCATCGTGGTGACAGACCGCTTTGTGCTTGCAGAACATGCATCCAAAGAACTCCGGGTTTTCGCTAATTCTGCTCGGCGGTATGTCCGAAAACACAATGCGTTCGCAGCGCGCTACCAGTCGCAGGCAGAACTCCAAATCGTATTCGATGCGCTCGGAATAAAGGCTGTCGCTGTCCTTGCATGAGACTAGATAAAGACAGCGGCTCAAACCAAAGGCATGCATTCCAAGCTGGCACTGCGCATAATGAAGTGGCTTTGCTTTCTGGCATCCATCCTTAACAATCAGCGCGAAGCCCTTGGCATTGCTAGATTTAAACTCTAGCAGATGCTCTGTTTTAGATGCCTCCGGCACATTCATTGCCTTCCCGTCGCACTTGCCGCGTACGAACCCCGACACAAGCCGGATCTTGTCTTGTTGGCCGTACACGTCGACGCCGATGCGTTCCAGATCAGCGACGAGACGGTCTTCTTCGATATTGCCCGTTTCAAACAAGCGCAGCTGACGGCCGCTATGGACCTCGTGAGCAGATGCCCACCTGAAGCCGTACCAAAGCGCCCTGTCACATTCCGTGCCCGCCTCGCCTACGCTTATGCCCCACGAGTCCCAGGATTTCGCCTGAGCCTCGTAAGCGGCATAAATCGCGCCGACGGTTGTGGATTGTGGTTTGGGGAGTGGTGCCACGGTCTAAACCCGCATCGGCATAATTACGCACCTGTATCCCGGCCGACCGGCCGACGTGATCAGCGCAGGCGAACCGGCATCAGCCATCGACATTGTGATTTCATCCGTACCAAACGCCGCCATGAGGTCGGTGACATACTGACCATTGAAACCAATCGTCAGTGGCTCGCTGCTGAAGTTGACTTCCATTTCCTCAGTCGCGTCGCCGCGATCTGGATTAGCGACGTTCAGCGTGAGAGCATCAGATGCAAATGAGAAGCGAACTGCCTTACCGCGTTCGCTTGCGATAACTGATGTACGTCCGACAGCTTCGCGCAATGCTTTTGCCGATAGCGTAGCTACACGCTCCGATGGCTTTGGAATAACGCGCTCGTAATCCGGATATGTGCCGTCGACGAGTTTCGACACAATGACAGTCGAACCGCTCTCGACCATTACCTTGTTTGACGACAGCGAAACTGACACGACGCCTGTCGGCAGCAATGAGAGCAACTTGTTAGGCAGAATGACCGGAGCAAACGCGGCGTCCTGCTCAATGCGTGTCGACGCAAGACGATGACCGTCTGTCGCCGTCGCAACGATTCCGCCGTCCTTTGCTTCCAGATAGACACCGCAAAGATAATAGCGGGTTTCTTCGGTGCTGACAGCGAACTGCACTTCCTGCACGAGTGATGCCAGATCGAACTGGATCGTGGTGTCGAAGCTTCCGTGATTAAAGGATGGGAAGTCAGCAGCCGGCAGCGTATCCAGCTTGAAACGGCTCTTGCCAGATTTAACGATCAGATGATTGCCGACGGATTCCAAGTTAACGTCACTTGTGGCGCGCTTGGCAATGTCGGCAAGCAGCTTGCCTGCTACCGTGACAGTGCCGTCCTGGCTATCCAGAACCGGCAAGCTGGTGCTGATTTCCAGATCAAGATTGGTGCCTGTGATGCTCAGCTGTCCTTTGTCCGCGGACAGAAGCACGTTGCCAAGAATTAGAATTGTCGTTCTGGCTTCAACCGCCTTTGTCACGGTCGACAGGGCGTGCGCAAGCTGCGCTCGGTCAAGCGTTACCCGCATGGGTTTCTCCTCGTGTTGGTGGTAGCGCGGCTGGTGACCGCGCCGTGGTTGTGGTTTAGGCTGCTAGAGGCCAGCCGTCTTCGTCAAGCTCAGGCGGAACAAATTCGATGCCATTGAGATCGGCAAGGTGTTTCAGCAGCGCTTCGGGGCAGCCCGGCATGTTATCGTTGGCCGGTTGCACCCATGGTTCGCTTTCGGCATCGTCAACAGTCAGTGCCTCGATAGCCGCCTCAATGGTGAAAGGTTTGTCCTCGTTTCCAAGCACAACCTTGTCGCCGTAAGCGCCGCCGATCTGGTCCTTGAGATCTTCCCAAGTTTCGATCTTTACGCCGCGAACGGCCAAGGCAACTTTCATGATGTCGCCTTTCCCGATGGTGTAGCCACGCTGTTGATATTTCAGGACGCGGGTAGCTGACGCGAGTGGATAACGTGTGCCAGCATTGAATTTCAGAAAACGCTGGCTGTTGTGCTTCAAAAAGTCAGGATGGAAGGCAAAACCGGAGTCTGGGCTATTGGCGCCCGCGTCCAGATCAACCGCGCCCATGCAGACCGTGAAGTCAAAGGCGTCAAAAATAGACTGGGCACTTGGAAAGAAGTCGAAATACATCAGCTGAGAAATATTGTTGCTCCGGTCAACAAACGTCACAGCACGCTTACTGGCCGCCACACACCATAGGCCATCCTCATACGCGTCATAAACAGCTCGCTCGAATGCGCGGCGAGATTTGAAATACAAATCAACGTCATTAATGTCAGTCCCAGTAAAGACGCTTGTGACTGCACCACCAGCAACAAACGCACCGTCGAAGCGTATTGGAAGCGCACCATCGATCTGTCTGCGCTCGGATTCGTATGCCATACAAAACTCCTCGTGTTGGTTCCGAAGCCACCGGCGCGCAAGCACCGGCAGCTTGTCGGTTGTTACTTAGACCAAGGACGGCTTCCCGCAGCTTTTGCAGGCTGCGTTGGCTTGTTGTTGTTTGCCGCTGCAGGACGGTTGTCATTTGCAGGACGCTGCGCCGCCGCCGCTGGCTGCTGAGCGTCAATGCTCGGCTCAGGCACGTTGTTTTCGTCGGGATAATAGAATCTGACGATTTTATTACGTTGCGCATATCCTTCTTGTGGTTTTTCAAGACCAACTTTCGCTGTAAAAGCGACGAAGTGAAGTTCCTCGCTGTCTTCCAACTCTGAGATGCCGATAGCCCGGCAAAGGCTCCCAAGTTCCCTTTGGCCAATCTCTTGAGCGGTTGGATTGGCGTTCTGGATATTGATGTTCGCAAAAATCTTACGCCCAACATGTGGCTCGGGCTCAACGACATCATACGTTAATTTGAGGATTGTTCCCGTCCCCGCCTTAGTTGCCGCGACTTCCGATGCGGTGACCTCAAGGCGGTAAATACCTAAAGGTAGAGTTGAAAAATCTTGTGGTGCGGTATCGACAGATGTCGCGTCGAATTTAGTTCCTAATTGGGCCATATCAGGCTCCTCGTGTTGTGAGTGGTGGTTGGTTGTCGTTAACTGTCATCGCTAACGATGGTTGGAAGGGCGCGGTGATTTTTGCGCCTTTCGATAGGTTATCGCGCCACCATAAAGGCTGCATATTGTCCAGCGCCCAACAGCGCTTGAAATCTATGTCTTCTGGCTCTTCGTAGTTGAACGCCGATCGGGGGATGACATGATCGATATGCCATCCATATTGCCCGTGGTTTTCCCATGTCATACCCGGCTGGAATTGGCGTTCGAGGTAATCCATAAGATCATCAACGCTATACCCAACTAGATCGGACCAACTACGCCCGGCCTTGCGCTTTTTAATTGCGCTGTAAATGGCGGACGACATCAGATCGTCTAACTTGCCTCTAGGCGTCGATCGGCGTTTGGCGTCACGGGCTTTGCCATTTTCTGAGTACCAATCATCCCATGCCTTTTTCACCTTATCAGGGTTTTCAGCTTTCCATTTGTCACTTGCTGCCCGAACTTTTTCTGGATTTGAGGATCGATATTCACGAGCATATTCTAGGTTCTTTTCGCGGTTTTCCGCGTACCGAATGCGCTTTTTTTCTAGTTCACGCTCGTGATTTTCGGCATACCATGCAGACCAGTTGGATAGAATTTCATCCTTGTTTTCTGCATATGCCTTTTGACGATATTCCTTCACGTGGCCTTCATTTTCGGCGGCCCATTCCCTATTTCGATCCGCATCGCACGTTACGCAGCATCGGCTGCTAGTGAACCGAGGGGCAACATGTCCGTGCTTACATGGAAGCCCGGTGAAGTAGCGCTTAGATCCCCTTTCCTTCGCCTCCGCACGTGTGCGCGGAAGCCCGTCTCTAGAAGACAACAATTAAGACTTCGCGCGAAACACGGTGGGTCGAAAAAACCCACCGATGAATCCAAGCGCAGCGCCAATCTGCCAAAGTGACAAGTGACCAGCATTGACGCCCAAAGCGGTGAGGAATGCCTGCACAGTTTCAGTGAAGAAGAAACCGACCACCCATCCCGAAAACGCGCCAAAGAGAACGCCGATCAGCGGTGCAAAGAAAAGAATGGCGGCAACCGTGACCAGTCCTGCTAGTGCTTTTTCCATTATGCGGGCTCCTGCTCTGTTACCGGCCAATACTTCGCCAGCTCGGTGAAGCCCTGCCCTTTACGGTATGGAACGGCGTCGGGCATTGAATAACGGTTCTTGGCATTGAATCCTGCACCTTCATTCAGATGGATCTGGCGCTCTTTGCCACCCTCAGCATGAGCGACCTTTGTCTGGCGCGCGACCTCCTTTTCCTTGATGGAGACGCGATAATTCATGAAGGCCACAACGTCAGACTTTTCGCGAACAAGTGCATTGGCGCGCTTGTGCAACTTAGGTTGGTACCTCGAATATGGATCTGTAGTCGGGCTGTCGAAGCGCACAATCTCGGGATGGGCAAGGATGACCACATAAATGCCAGCTTGAGCGAGCGCCGACAGCGCTGACATAAGCTCGTTCCATTCGGTGTCGGCCTCCACGTAGCCTTTTCCGAATCCAGCTTCCTCAATACTGGTAATGCCAAGGCGGGCACATGTAGCAGCCCAGACAAGCGGTTCGAGGCCGTCGGCACTATCTATAATGACTGTGCGCCGATCATGCTCAACTGTCAGCAGTTCGCCGATAATGTTGAGCAAGTCGTCGAAGCTTTCAATCGTGCCTGGCGTTGCCATTTCGATATCAGACGGCGGTCGCTCTCCTTCTGTGGCCAGATAGATCGGATCTGGAAACTCAGCGGCAAGGCTGGTCTTGCCGATACCGTCGACGCCATACAGGAGCATGACTGGCGGGTCGTTTCTCTTCGTCGATTTGAGGCTTGATAGGCTGATAGCCATAATTAACTCCTCGTGTGTGGTTAGTGGGTAAGTTGAATGACAATCATCATGGCCAGTAGGATCAGCGAGCCGATCAGCCAGATTGGTGCCGCGGTCGATAGCGTGGGGAACCGTGGGTAGGTCATGATGCAACCCACAAATAAAGCAGGCCATAGAACGGCAGTACTGCATTCCAGAAGACGAGACCTGCCACGATCAGCAAGAACCCAAGGGTAAACCCCGTGAGAGCCAACGAACGCGCTATCTTCCCGGTGCCATTACCGGCTGGTATGACGGCGTTCACGACAACACCCATGAGTAAAAGCCGATGGCCAGCGCTAAAGCCGCGACAACTGCCAGACCCATGACGAAGCGATCACCGAGTCCCAGCGTCGTTTCGCTGGACAAGATGCGGTCGTCTTCGACGACGTAGTCTTTGAAGGGCCGGTTGCTTGATGGCGCCGTCATAGGCTGGCCTCCATCTCGTCAAGCCGCTTTCGTGCATCAGAAATTGTGAAGCACTTACGGATCATTGAAGCGCGCGTTCCGACCACAATGAAACCTATGATCGCGCCGACCCATTGCAACGCTACGCTCTGCAATAGGATTCCGATGCCGATCAGCGCTAAGAAAAGAGCGAACGTGCTGGCATCACGCAGCCAAGATTTAAGCACGGTTTCATGAATGATGATGACTTGCTGCGGCTTGGCTTTTGCGGGTTCCGGCCCGCCGGCCTCATTATCAGATCTGAGCATAATACCTCCTCGTTCCCGCTGCAATCGCAGCGGGGCTGGTTGGTTCATCGGTGGGGTTTGCTGGTTAGGCGGCGGCTTGAACGTCCGTTGCCTTGAGCACGATCGGCGCCTTCTTACCTGTATCAACCCAGACGTAATCACCGTAACGTGCAATCTCGAAGCCGTACCCCTGATTTGTTTTCAGGAGGGTGGTTTTGATCGCATTGGTTACATCAACGGCATCGAATGAGAGCTTGACCGTTAGTTCTGGTGTGTCCTTTTGCACGGCAACCGGCGCAGCCGCCTTGACAGGCTCGTCGACCCATTCGGCGATGAGGTCGTGCCGATCACACCAATCTTGGTCTGGGTGATGGCGGCCTTCAAGACCACACTCACCGTCCGAATTATAATGCATCTCATTAGCGCAATAATAGCCGCCACGGTCAGTAACTGGCCCAACCTTACGGCCGTCACGCGTGCGGTAGTATTTGCCTGCTTCGATTTTGAGAGCTGGTTCGAACGATGATTCCAGAAACGAACCGTCGTTAGAATAATTTGAGCGACGTCCTTCCAGATTGACCCACCGTCCGATACCAGTTGAGCTCGCATAACTTGAAACGGTATAAGTTTCACCGACAATTAGGCCGCCAGATTTGTCAGTAGCCCGCACCCGATCGCCAACCTTGAAGGCTGGCTTGTCTTCCGGCGCTTCCGCAGAAGCAGGTAGGGTTTCAAACTCTTCTGACGTCAAATACCAATTGTCACCAACATCATCGATGACCCAAACGTCGCCGTCAGCGTCAATTCTGCCGACCTCGTACAACTCGCCCGCGCGAACGTCGATCTGTGTTACTAGGCTTCTAACCTTATCTCCAACTTTCACATTACCCATCAAGCTACTCCTCGTGTTTTGGTGTTTTTGGTAAGTTTCACGCCCTTAGTGAAATCGACCGGAATGACATTGTCTTCTTCTGTTCCGACTTCAGAGCCGCCACCGCCGTCGCCATCATCCGCCGGCGGTTCAACTTCGAAGCGCGAAACCTCGATCGTGCCAAGGCCAGTACCTGGTATCCAAAACCGCACCGTGAGGAACATGCAGCCGTCTCGATCACCGATGATGATGCCCTTCCAGCCTGTAAGTTTGTGGGTCACAATTGAGCCGGGCAGATCCCAGCAGTCACCGCATTCGCAAGTCACGCTGTACCCCGCTTCGTTCTGCTGAACGACACAGGTGCGTTCGAAACATACCGACCGTCTTTAAGGACGGCAGTGTCGCGGGCATGCTGTTTCTGTGCGGATGTCCGATAAGGCTTGCGGTTCGTCGTGTCCCGCTCACCAGTCCGCGTGAATTTGGTTTGGTAAGCCTTGTGTGGCTCACGGCTGTAAGGCCGCTGTATATTATGGGATTTCATTGATATTCCTCCTGTCAGGAGGTTGATCTGTGGCCGGTGCGTGTACGCTGTAGATGCGCAATGCAACCGCCGTCGTGCCTTAAAGGCTAGTGGACTGTGGCGCCATCTGGCGCATAAATGCCGTCCAGAACTGTAATACGCGGCATCGCAATAAATACATCGCGACACATTGTTGAGCAAGAGCCGCGATGCGTGCGGCGCTTAACGACTATATTTTCACTTGCGACAGGCGGTTTGGACTGCGGCGCACGTTCTGTCAGCAAAGACCATACATGGCCCTTAGTTAGGCCCATGATCGATGCAATTTTGCTATATGCCTTTCCTGCATCGCGGTGCCCTTTGGCCTCAGCTTGCAGGGCAGGTCTGTCTTGGTGATTTTGATTCATAGCTCCTCGTATTGGTTGGTATTGACAAATGGCCAAGTCGAAGCCATCTGTCTGGTCGGCTGGGGTGGTACCCGGCAAGGAACCCCCGGTGTAGAAGTGGCGCAAGCCCTCCTCGTGTTAGCCGGGGTATTACGAGGCGGAGCGAGCAGCGGGTGGTGCCGGCTCTTAAACTCCGCCTTTAAAGTTTTCGACGTGGCTCGCTGACCTTGGTATGCGAGCGTCCCTTGGCCACGCCGAAAGCACCAGTCGCTGTTAAGCGACCAGTGTCCCTGTTATTTCTACGGCGGAGTATGCGAAACGGTGTCGCTTCTTACAGCTGTATTAGTCATTACGTCTCTCCTCTAAAAAAACTGGCTATCTATTCAGGGCGAAAATCCGTGGTAGGATGTTCATTTTGTTGCCTGCTATTTTGTGTTTCCAACGTCTGGTGCGCCGGTTGATGATTGAAATGTATTGTGATTTATCCCATTAGTCAATGGGGTATTTCCCATTTTTACAAAATGTCACAAAAAATGCCGCAAACGCGGCATTGTGATTTATCACTATGGTTAATTTTATTTAGAGTTTGATGCGACGGGCCTGCCGCGGAGGCACGATTGCCTCAATATCTGCAGCCCAAACGACTCGCTGATCGCGCATTATAGGACCGTTGACCGATTCCAAGTCATACAGGCCGGGGCGAGAGCCGCGCATAAGCTTCTTCAATAAAGCCCGCCCATCCTCTAGCCCCACAACAACCATGTCGCCAAGCATCTCATCTGTCGGCGCGCCCTTCACGTCACTATAGAATATAAGGGCGCCATCGACGAACGTACCCATCGAATAGCCAAGCACTTCGACCGCTACTGAATCAGGCCCCGCTCCTGGTGGTGTAATCACGTCGCCGAATCCCCCATCGCCGTTTCCGTAAATAATTTCACCTGAAGTGTCAGCACCGACGCGCCCCACAATGGGCGACGATCCAGATTCTTCATTAATCAAATAGCCAACCGACACGCCCAAAATGCTGGCAACGTGCTTCAGCGAGGATATTTTTGAGTTAGAGCCGCGCTCTAGCATGTCTCGAACGAACGTTTCCCCCATGCCAGCAGCAAGGGAAAGCGTCTTCATGCTCCAACCGCCGCGCTTCATTGCTGCGCGAAATCGTTCTTTATTTATCGTTAGGTCACTCATGACTGGGTTGTACCCCATTTTCTTTTTTGCGTCACTTGTGATCTTTCCCATTGACAGATGTGATTCTTCCCATTATTGATTGATCCAACAGCACGAAGAAGCTCTTGCCGATCTGCTGAACCAACCAAGCATGAGGAGTAGAAACCATGACCAGCACAACAGCACCGAGAAGAAGAAGATCGCCAGCACCTCGCAAGAACGAAGTAATCGGCGGCGGATTCTTTGTATTCCGCCGCGGCAAAAAAACGGGGCGCGTAGCTCCTGGATCAACCCTGCCTTATGAGCATGGCTCATTTGAGCAAGCACTGGCGGAGGCAACGCGCCTCGCCAAGTTGTGCCCCGGCGAAATTTACGAAGTTTTCCAGACCAGCGGTGCAACAGCTGGGCCTATTGAAGAGGCGTCGAGCAATGAATCCGCTTTAGTGCTGGAGGCTGCTTAATATGTCCGCCCCGTCCATTGACCTTCAAGACGCGCCTCTGCCAAGAGGACAACGCGCCATCGTGGAAGCGCTTGCTTCCGTTCATCCCCGCCGCATGTACATCAACGATCTGGTTGACAATGTTTACCAGCTTGACCCGAACGGCGGGCCTGAGAACGCGCATCAGACTGTACTGGTCCAGATTCATTATCTCCGCAAAACCCTGCCCTCCTATGGCTGGACCATTCCGAAGCGCATGCGCGGCGTTGAGCCGAACGGATATTATCGCCTAGCGCCGGTAGCGAACGATAACATTCAGCAGGAAACGACTGTTCACGTAGGAGTGGCAGCATGAACCGCGCCCTTCTGGAAATGCTTGTCGATATGGAACCCGAACTGCACACCGACGCTGCTCGTGCGGGCAGCGATGAGCCAATGCGGCGCCCGGATTACCGTGCAAAGAAGCACGCTCGCCCCATGCCTTGGATACGATACGCAGCGCGCGAAGCCGTTGAGATGACGGTTGTTGTCGGATTTTGCGTGTTTGTCGGCATCGGCGCGATGGGGGTGCTGTGATGGGCAACCCAAGAAGACAATTCCAACCACCTTGGACATCATCTGGCGATCGATGCCTGAAACAAAAGATTGGCCGATCACTGTCTGAACAAGCAATGGGTGCTTTCCTAGCGATGACACCAGACCAACGGCAGTGCTTTGCAAGTCGGCTCAACGATTTCTTTAAAGACAATTTGCACGAAGGCTGGCGCCTAACCAACCAGCCAAGATAGCTACGGGGCGTAGCGCCCCAGGATTTCCCAAGCATCGACGATCCGAGCGTTTTCACGCCACGGGTCGTCACGCTTACCACCACAACACGAGGAGCACCAATAATGTCCGCAAGACACATCCTGACCGCCGGCGAGTTCATTGCTCAGGGCACGACTGCCGCCGCCATCCTGTCGATTGCCCGTTGGTATCGCGAGAGCGATCCGGCAACATCCGCAACCATCAAAGACATTGCTTATGACGTTTCGCGTAAAACGGGCGAGAAGATCCGTATGCGCCGTATTAGGCCAGCCAACGACAATCGCCGTCCTTTCAAGCGGAGGGCGGCGTGATGCTGACCACTGACAGTCGCGGTAACAGCATTGACGCTGCTTACTTAAATGCGTTGCGGCTCGGCCCGCAGCGCATATCCCGGGCATCCCTTGGAAGCCCTGGAGTTCCCCTGCCCGTTGCTCGCCGTCTGGCAGCAACAGGTCGGGCCGTCATCGTTGGCGATGAGGTGCGTTATGTTCGTCAGTGAGCAGGCAGTACAGGCGGCACACGCCGAATACCACAAGGTTTTGGGCGATAGTAACCGTTCAAATCCAATGCTTGCCGCCCTCGCAGCCGCCCTGCCTTTCCTGCAAGGGGTGTCATCCCCGCGTGCGCAGGCGTTGGAGGAAGCCTACAGGCTTGGATTTTATGCATCTGCAGAAGGATATAACGCGGAATATCCGTTCGAAGGCATCGACTTCACTCTTGACCCCAGATGGATAGAAGATCGTGATCGCAGTCTAGATGCAATCCGCGCCCTCTCGTCTCAGCCTGTAGCGGATGGGGAGTGTGAGGTTGATTATGAAGTTATCTGCAATGGTGCCTTTGTAGCAGGATCATCAGACCTTGCTGACGCCAAGCATTACGCCGCTGTATATGCGCAGGACGGGCCAGTTGAAATCATAGAGGCTCGCACGTATCGCCGCCCCCTCCCAGCCTCACCGGGAGCGTCGGAATGAGTAAGCACTTCAAGGTAAAAGACCCAGGACATTTTGGCGACTGTGTAGTCGGAAAATTCAGGACCATTGATGAAGCCATAAAGTGCGCCGAGGAAGTGCTCTCAGAGTACCGACAGGGCAGCTACAATGATGGCGAATGGTCAATCGACACCGAGGAAATCAGAGTTGTTCAAGGCAAAACCGTCGTTGCTCGTGCGGTAGAATGCAACGTGATTGAACGTCCCGACGATGTTGACGAAGATGGCTATTCGCCGTCCGAAGATTTGTGGTTCAACAGCGTTGATCGCTACTGCGATTATAAGATCGAGCGCGTTGCCACCCGCCGGACAGGAGGCAGCAGCCATGGCGAATGAAGAAGAATTTAAGAAGCTTGAAGATGCTTGGTATGAGGCCGAGGGTAAGATTTCAACACTAGAAGCCGAAAACGCGGCGCTGACTGCGCGGGTTAAGGAGTTGGAGGAGGAAAGAGCGTGCTTAAAGACCGAAAAACACGCTGATGTTGAATATGCAGGGCATCTCGAAACCCAACTCGCGGCGGCAAGGAAGGCGTTGGAATTCTACAGCAACTTAGATAACTGGAAAAATGGCCGTTTTGAACAGGTGGAAGGCGGAACAGTTCTTCGACACCACCCTTCCTCCGCACATAAAGATCGCGGGACAATTGCCCGCGCCGCCTTGGAGGGCCAGCCATGAACGACTTAGCGCCAGACGTTCAGATGAAAGTTATTGAATACCTCATCGCTCAGGAAAATGCCGCAGCACTTGAGCCTAAAACAGGCTTCGGCTTTTTCGTCGCTTTCATCATGGGCCTTTTGATCGGCGGGATTATCACAGCAGCAACGTCATACGTCATGCGGAGGAAGCCATGACCCTCATTGACAGACTATCCAAGCTGGACGGGCCTGATAGGGAAGTGGATGCTGAGATTGATGTGATCTTCTTCGGTGGAGAAACCGTCTGGAAGCAGTCGAATTACACCATGGAGCAGTTCCCTGCGTCGAAGCGAGCCAGCAAGAACTATATTGGTGGATATGCCTATGAGTATGTCCCATCCTACACCGACTCTGTAGATGCCGCTATCTCGCTGGCTGCGAGGGCGTTGCCGGGGTACAGGTGGTCGGCTGGATTTAGCAGGCATGTTCCGCATAACGCCCAAATATGGGTGCCCTCTGAAAGCGGATACTACGAAGGCGAAAGCGACGCTAATAGGGCCATCGCCCTCTGCATAGGAATCTTGCGCGCAAAGGAGGCCAGCCATGGCGAGTAAGGAAGTCACGAACGCAGCGAAGGCAATTTATGAAAGCCGTAACGGTGCAGGGCGCACGCCGTGGTCGCAATTGCCGTGGTCGCATAAGGTGCCGTACTTGGACGATGCAGAGGCGGCGCGTAAATCGTTCCTCGCCGCTCTACAGGAGCCGAACGAGGGGATGATTGTTGCCGCAGATAATCTTCCACAAGGATACGGGAAGACTTGGATTTGGCGCGCCATGCTCAACGCCAGCCCACTAGGGGAGTAGAGCGAATGACCACCGAAGACTTTGAAGCAATCAAAGAATACAGTGCTGATAAATTCAATTCAGACCGAAAACGCTTTCTGTCCGATGCGATAGCGCACGATGACGGCGGATGGACGAAACACGGCGAATACCACTGGTCAAGAATGGTGAACGGGTATCGTCTGGATTATTGGCCTTCACGTAAAAAGTTCCAATTCAAAGGCAGAGTTATGCGAGGCGATGTTGCGTCATTCATCCGTCGCCAAGCCTTGAAAGGTGGTGAGTGATGGGGCGCACCTTCACCATGGCCGAATACGAAGAGTGCGTTCGGAATACAGCAAAGCTTGTCGTAAAATTTGGAGACGCGGCCATTCCTTTGTTAGAGCGAGCTGAAGCTGAACTTACATCCGCTAAAAGCCGAAGCAGCGCTCTGGCTCGAGCTCAGGCGATACTTCGCGCTGCCTAGCCTTCCCATTTCAGCTTAATTGATTCCAGCAGTTCCTGGCGCCGCTTCATCTCGGCGCCATCTCCGTATTTAGGGCGTCCGAATTCATGCCCCATTAGATCCGCCTGCATACGATCTGATGCGCCCACGTTCTCAATTCGATCCTGGAACGTATGTCGGAGCGAATATATTGTGTGCTTCGACGACGGGAATAATTCTTTTGACCTCAAAAACTTATTAATAGCAGCTGACGCAGAATCTGACTTGTCGGCGTAACGAGCAAACCCATCCGGAGCTTGCTTCATTGCCCACAGCGCAACACCTACCAACGGAATGCGACGCACCGAGTAGTCAGTTTTTTGTCGCCTGTCTTCACGTTCAGCTACCTCAACATGAGGAACTTCGTCATTCAGGCGTATGTCTTCAGGTCGCAAATTGCAAACCTCACCCAGCCGCATGCCCGTTTCGATCATCGTATATATAATGAGCCGCGCGTCGACATTTATGTCATCAAGCGCACCCGGATGCAGCAATCGTTTCTGGACCCATTCGACAGAGAACGGTGGTCGCTTATCCAATTTTGTAGCGTTTGTTTCCTTTAGACGAATCCCCGCCCATGGTGCGCGGTAGTTGGTCTGGAGAGCATCGTCGATAACAGCCAGCATGCCTTTTATGTCACTAAAGCTTCGGTTTGCGCTGTATGCTTTAAGTTTCTCGGATGCAATTTTATCTGTCCACCATTGGCGGTATCGAAGCACATCGGCACGCGTCACTTCGCTTAAACGAATATCGTCAAGTATGTCACTGGCGTATTTAATTGCGCGTTCTCGGGATACCTTGTGTTTTGAAAGCTGGCCTTCGGATAGCCCTGCAAGTCCGGCTTGGTTGAACTTTTCATACATCTGCCAGACATTTGAGATTCGAGGGTTGGGGATATCGACCAAACCAACAATTGCCTTCGCCGCCGATGGCTGTGTCTCCAGCACTTCTACCGCGTGTTTCGTCCTTCCGAAGAGATCCTCAAACGCACCAGATGCGATTTCCGCCGCAGGTTTGTACGCAAAACCCAGCGACTGTGAAGTTCGTACGGCAGCCTCATAGCGCTCCCATTCTGGGCGATTATCATTTCCAGATGACATTGCGGCCCAAAGACGCTCAATTGCGTCATGAACGCCCTGAGCCTTTTCAAGTGCGTCTTTATGATTCTTGGTCTTGAGGCTTATTTTTACAAAGGTTCGTTTGTCGTGTTTCGACACTTCAATCGGCACGCGCCTATAATAACGATAGATACCGTTTGGCTGTCGCTGTACATATTTCGTAATATCAACTGACAAGATCAACGCCCACAATGTAACCCAGAATGTAATCTAGATTGTAGCCGATTTGGATCGATAGTTATATTGGAATTTTGAAATCGATTGGTAAGCTGTTGATTAGCTTCGCTTATTTTTTCAGGACTTTGTAACCCAAAAATATAATTGGCTCCCCGGGCCGGATTCGAACCAGCGACCAACCGGTTAACAGCCGGTTGCTCTACCACTGAGCTACCGGGGAAGAGGTGCTCGTTGCGTCAGCGAGGTGGCGTATAGCAGGAGGATTTCTGATTTGCCAAGCCCTATTTTCGTTTTTTTCCAAATTTTTGCATTCTTCTCACGAAACCCTATATTCTCTGGTGCGTTTTACAAATAAATTAAACACCTCAAACCGTGCGAGACTGAAAAAGTGGACCAACAAGACGGCCTTAAACCACCAAAACGCACAATTGTGATTCTCGGAAAGCGAATCCCTATGCCGCAGTCCGTCGCAATGCGCAGAACGCTGGGAGGATCGCTGGTAGTCGGAGGTACGCTTGGATTCCTGCCCATCCTCGGCTTCTGGATGCTTCCACTTGGGCTGATCGTTCTTTCAAACGATTCCCATCGTGTCAGGCGCTGGCGCCGTAAGAGTGAGGTTCACATCTGGCGTAAGTGGCTTAAGCGAGGCTCCACGCCGACGGCAGGCTGATACCCGCCGTTGGGGCTGTGCTATCGCTTCGTCTTTGTTTGAAGATATTCCTTGCTTCTACGCCGCCTAACCTCACCTGGTGTCAGATTGCGATATTTTTTTAGAGCAGTCGTAAAATGACTCTGGCTCGAAAAATTAAGCTTTATTGCAATTTCACTGATTGGCATGTCGGTTTCAATGAGCCACTTTTCTGCTTCGTCTAACCGCAGTCCCATCAAGTACTGATATGGCGTAAGGCCAAAGCTTTTGCGAAAACACATCGAAAAATGCCCGGCAGACATGTTGAGCAACGATGCCATTTGCGGCACATTGATCGAATTGCGGAAGTTTTCTTTCATGTAATCCTCTATCTGCCGACAGGCGTAACTTCGCAAACCGGACGGTGAAGCCTCCATGCTAAGCGAAGTCGCTGCATTAGACGCAATTTGATAGAGAAGTGCAGAATATAATGATTCAAGATAACTTTGCGCCGAAGGGGTTTCTACCTGCAATTGCTCCAAAATCAATTCACTGATCCGTAAACATTGCTTGCTGTAAAAAATGATCATACGGCCATGCGTATCGCTAACGCGCAAGGCTATATCTTGAGCATCTTGCCCGCAATTTTGATCTCGACCGATAAAGACTTTCAATAACTTGACCTGCCCGGGCCAGGTTATAATCGTTCTTTGATCCGCCGGAATGAGCAAAACCGTACCTGCCGAAAAGCTTCATGTATTTTCACCCCCTTCAGGAAATTTCCATCTAAGGTTGCGCACAGGTTCAAGCAAAATGAGCGCGACTATATCTTCCGGCGTGTAGATATCGATCCCTGTTGAGGAGCGGGTGTAGAGAAAGGCTCCCCTTGAAATTTCGTCCGCGGTAAAACTCTCCCCTCCTTTGTTGCCCGTGGATAAATTGCCCTTATATTCATGAATTTTAATATTATTTTTCATCTTTAACCGCATTAGTATCCCCGATGATCAAATCAAAATTAAAAAATGAAAATGGGATTCCAATTACTTTCTTATGCCGTTGAAGCTCTATCTCAAGCAGAGGGTTTACCGCCTCAAATGGCCTAAACGAAGCTTTCGCCCATAGAAGAAAAATTACACAGAAATCACGTTAATACAATTTATAAGTGAAAAATCGCAAAATCACCTATGGAAATTCGGTTACGGCATTATTGCAAATGATTTGCAAAAGCGCTTGAAAGTCACTCTCACTTCATTTATGCAAATGCTAATTATTCGCATTAAAGGTATCCGGCCGTGCACCGTCTTGCAGCCGACAGGATGAATTTGAAGGAGAGAGCAATGCATCGACCGATCAACCGCAGACTGTTTACAAGTCTGGCTGTGAGCCTTGTGATACTGATGGCACCGGCAAATGCATTTGCATCAAACAAATTTAAGGCGATAACGACGTTTACGGTCATCGCCGACATTGCGCGCAATGTGGCTGGTGATACAGCAACGGTTGAATCGATCACAAAACCCGGTGCTGAAATTCACGAATATCAGCCCACCCCCGGAGATCTCATTAAGGCGCAGGGTGCGGATCTTATTCTTTGGAACGGTCTCGGTCTGGAACTATGGTTTGAGAAATTCTTCTCACGCCTCAAAAATGTTCCAAGCGTGGTGGTGAGCGACGGCGTTGTGCCGATGGGCATCACCGAGGGTCCGTATAGCGGCAAACCAAATCCACATGCGTGGATGTCCCCGACCTCTGCTCTCATCTATGTCGATAATATCCGTGATGCTTTCGTCAAATATGACCCGGAAAATGCAGAGGCTTACAAAGCCAATGCGGAGAAGTATAAGGCTAAGATAAAAGCGACCATCGATCCGATCAGCGCCGAATTCGCATTGATTCCGGCTGACAAGCGATGGCTGGTCACCAGCGAGGGAGCATTCTCCTATCTCGCCCGTGATTTTGATCTCAAGGAACTTTACCTTTGGCCAATTAATGCCGACCAGCAAGGCACTCCGCAGCAGGTTCGCAAAGTGATTGACGCCGTGCGTGCAAATACGATCACCGCGGTTTTCTCGGAAAGTACGGTGTCGGCAGCCCCTGCGAAGCAGGTCGCGCGCGAAACCGGCGCGACATATGGCGGCGTGCTTTACGTCGATTCTCTCTCCGAAGCTGATGGCCCTGTTGCGACCTATATTGACCTTCTCAAAGTTACATCGGGCACGATTGCAAAAGGCCTCAAACAATGAATGTTCCGATAGATCAACACCTTCGGGCACAAGCCGCGCTCAATGATAGCGTGTCTGAAGGGCTTAAAGTCAAAGATGCAACCGTCACCTATCGCAACGGCCACACAGCACTGCGCAATGCGAGCTTTGAAATTCCAACAGGCACGATTACGGCGCTGGTTGGTGTGAATGGATCGGGCAAGTCGACACTGTTTAAGGCCATTATGGGGTTTGTTCGTCTGGCAAAGGGCGACATTTCTATTCTTGGCCAGCCGGTAAAACAGGCACTCAAGCGCAATCTCGTCGCCTATGTGCCGCAAAGCGAAGAGGTAGACTGGAACTTCCCTGTTCTGGTGGAAGATGTCGTTATGATGGGCCGCTATGGACATATGGGCATGATGCGTGTTGCGCGTCGTGCCGACCATGAGGCGGTGGAAAAGGCGCTCGGTCGCGTCAATATGCTGGATTTTCGCAAGCGGCAGATTGGTGAGCTTTCCGGCGGTCAAAAAAAGCGCGTATTTCTCGCTCGTGCGCTTGCGCAAGATGCGCAGGTAATCCTTCTTGATGAACCTTTTACCGGGGTAGACGTGAAGACCGAGGAGGCGATTGTGCTGCTGCTGCGTGGGCTTCGTGATGAAGGCCGGGTCATGCTGGTCTCGACACATAATCTTGGCAGCGTTCCTGAATTTTGTGACCGCACTGTTCTCGTCAAGAATACTGTGCTTGCTTATGGTTCAACGAAGGAAGTTTTCACACAGGCCAATCTCGAAAAGACATTTGGCGGCGTTCTGCGTCATCTTATTCTGAATGAGGCCAAGCAATCCGATCGTTCGGCCGTTGGTGTGATTACCGATGATGAACGGCCATTTGTGCTTTATGAGCAAAAGCAGGAAGGGCAGAATTGATGGCTCTGCTGCTCGAACCGTTTTCTTATGGCTATATGCTCAATGCGATGTGGGTTTCGGCTCTTGTTGGCGGTGTTTGTGCATTTCTGTCTGCCTATTTGATGCTCAAGGGCTGGTCGCTCATCGGCGACGCTCTCTCCCACTCCATCGTTCCCGGCGTGGCGGGAGCCTATATGCTGGGCCTGCCATTTTCTGTCGGGGCTTTCTTTTCCGGCGGGCTGGCTGCGGCGGCGATGCTGTTTCTCAATCAGCGTACAAAGCTCAAGGAAGATGCGATTATCGGGCTGATTTTCACAGCGTTCTTCGGTCTTGGTCTCTTTATGATTTCTTTGCGGCCAACTGCGATCAACATTCAGACCATTGTGCTTGGCAATATTCTGGCGATAACGCCCGGCGATATTCTGCAACTGGCGATCATCGGCTTCGTTTCGCTGGCGTTGCTGCTGTTGAAATGGAAAGACCTGATGGTGGTCTTTTTCGACGAAAGCCATGCGCGTTCCATCGGCTTAAAGCCAACCGCATTGAAAATCATGTTCTTTACGCTGCTTTCAGCATCCACCGTTGCGGCAATGCAGACCGTAGGCGCGTTTTTGGTCATCTGTATGGTCGTGACACCCGGAGCGACCGCGTATCTCCTCACAGACCGCTTTTCACGGCTTTTGTGGATTGCGGTGCTTATTGGCGCACTGACCAGCTTCATGGGTGCCTATGCCAGCTATTTCATGGACGGCGCGACAGGTGGCATTATCGTCGTGCTGCAAACGCTTGTGTTTCTTGCCGTATTTTTTTTGGCGCCCAAGCATGGAATGTTTGCGGCCCGCCGACGTGCGACCAAAGCATTCAAGGAGGTTAAGCTATGAGCTTTCCCGAAACACTCCTGATGCCGTTTCAGTTTGACTTCATGATCTACGCATTGGCTGCCTCGGTGCTGATTGCCATTCCGACCGCCCTGCTCTCCTGCTTTCTGGTTCTTAAAGGCTGGTCACTGATGGGCGATGCGATCAGCCACGCTGTACTGCCGGGGGTTGTGATCGCCTATATGGTTGGCCTTCCTTTTGGCATCGGTGCTTTCGTTGCTGGCATGGTCTGCGCGCTTGCCACCGGCTTTCTCAAAGAAAACAGCCGTATCAAGCAGAATACGGTCATGGGCATTGTCTTCTCCGGCATGTTTGGGCTGGGGCTCGTGCTTTACGTCTCCGTGCGCGCAAATGTTCACCTCGATCACATCCTGTTTGGCGATATTCTGGGCATCAACACCAGCGACCTGATTGAGACAGCAATTATCGCAGCTGTGACCGCCGGCGTTCTCATCGTCAAATGGCGAGATTTCCTGCTCCATGCGTTTGATCCTGCGCAGGCGCGCGCTGTCGGCTTGCCTGTCAGGTTTCTTCATTATGGACTTCTGTGCCTGATTTCGCTGACGATCGTCGGTGTTTTGAAAGCAGTCGGCATCATACTGGCGATTTCTCTGCTAATCGCACCCGGTGCAATCGCCTTCCTGCTCACCCGCAGGTTCAGCAGCATGATGATTGTCGCAATTATCGTTGCTGTGTTTTCGTCTTTTATGGGCGTTTATCTGTCATTTTTCATCGACAGCGCCCCTGCTCCAACAATCGTTCTGCTGATGACCGTAATTTTCATTGCGGCCTTTCTGTTTTCGTCCTGGCGCACAGCGCGCACAGAAGCGCAACATCAAGTTGAAATCGCCTGAGCGTTTAATTCCCAGGAGGCTCTTTGTGCTGCAACTAATATATGCGGCTCGACTGCCTCAGTCGTCAGTTCATCAAGCGACACGCCAATCCAACGCGTGGCCTATCTAAAGCATGTCGCGGAAAAGTGAGAACCGATTTTACGAGAACGAGATGCGTAAAAACAAGAAGATAGAGCGAGCCGATGGGTAGGATGAAACGCGACACGCTAGGCTAAAAGCCAGCCACACATAGGTGGCTGGCTATTTTCAATCAAAGAGGACGCGGGAAATTGCGGTAGACGTTTTCGATGTCCGCCAGCACTTCGTCCGAAAGCTTTAATTCGCTTGCAGCGATATTTGTCTTAAGCTGTTCGACGGTTGTTGCTCCAATAATGACAGAGGTCATGAAAGGTCTTGATGCAGAAAAAGCAATCGCCATCTGCGCAATATCAAGACCATGCTTCTTCGCAACATCGATGTAAGCGAGGATTGCTGGCTGTGAATAGGAATTATCCCGCCACATGCCACCGTCCATTACCGAAGCACGCGATCCTTCGGGGATTTTACCGCCGAGATATTTTCCGGTCAGCACGCCTGCTGCCAATGTTGAATAGGCAAGCAGACCAACATCCTCAAATAGCGATACCTCTGCCATATCGTGATCAAATTCCCGCTGCAACAGGCCATACTCATTCTGGATCGACGCCATACGTGGCAAATTATGTTCTTCGGCAATTTTCAGCCATTGCATGGTGCCCCAAGCCGTTTCATTCGACAGACCGACATGACGAATTTTGCCCGCACGAACAGCATCTTCAAGACCGAGTAGAACATCATGGATCTGTTCACGTTCCGCCTTAGGATCAACGCTTGAGGGATCAAAACTCCAGCCCTGACCGAAATGATAATGCGGGCGGGATGGCCAATGAATCTGATAAAGATCAATGTAATCTGTCTGCAAACGCCTCAGACTGTCATTCACAGCTTCCGCAACACTGCCACGACTTGGCTTCGCACCGCCGCGGATCCATGGTTGACGTCCACCACCTGCAATTTTGCTGGCGAGGATGACACGATCACGCTTTCCCGATTTCTGAAACCAGTTTCCGATATAAGTTTCGGTTTTGCCAAAACTTTCAGGGCTCATCGGAATGGCATAAGCTTCGGCTGTATCAATAAAGTTGACGCCAGCATCGATAGCAAAATCGAGCTGATCATGTGCGTCATTTTCAGTGTTCTGCACGCCCCAGGTCATGGTGCCAAGGCAGATTTCTGTAACATTGAGGCCTGTGCGGCCCAAAGGCTTCATTTTCACGAGATTTTTCCGGATCAATTTGCCCGCAGGACGCGGATGTGAAGGGGCGTAATTGATAACCCCGCTTTGTCGTGCCTGACAAGGCCGCTCGCCGAAAATTGAAGGAAATTATAGAAAGCGATTTGCTGAATAAGGGGCTGGATCAGTAAATGGCTTCTCACCCGTCATCATCTCTGCAAGCAATCGACCGCTGGCCGGGCCAAGTGTCAGCCCGTGATGGGCATGACCGAAGTCAAACCACAGTCCTTTATGACGCGGCGCGGCACCAATGACAGGCCGCATATCCGGCAAACAAGGGCGCAGACCAAGCCAGGGTTTGGTTTCTACAGGCGTCCCCAGTTGTGGCAACAGGCGTCGCGCAATTCTTTCAGCACGTTTGAGCTGAATGAAATTAGCAGGCGCTTTGGGTGATGCAAACTCGATGCCAGTGGAAAGGCGGACGCCTTGCACCATCGGCGCGAGCACATAGCCTGCCTCTTCATCAACCACGGTATGGCCAAGCCGTGCACCATCGTGCATTTCGAAATGCATATGATGACCGCGCTTGATACCGAGCGGTATAGAATAGCCAAATTTCTGGAAAACCAGCCCCGACTGTGGACCAAGGGCCACCACAACTTCACGCGCAAAACTTGGACCGTCCTCCGTCATCACCTGCCAGCCGTTTGCGCTTTCCGCAAGCATTGCTGCATCGCCATGTACAAACAGGCCGCCATTCGAGCGAAACAAATCCGCATAAGCCTGAACCAGACCAGCGGGATTGACGATGGTTTTGGGATCAAGCCAATGAATACCACCCACAACATCGCCCAGTGTGGTTTCGCGTTGTTTCAAGGAAGACGTATCAAGAATGTCATAGGCCAGATTAAACCGTTGCAACTGCGGCAGGCGCTGAACAGCAGCCTTAAATGCGGGCTCATTGCGAAAAACTTCAATCCAGCCCTGCGCACGCACCAGCCGCTCACAACCAGCCTGTGCAATCAATCCATCATGCTCGCGAACGCTCGCTTCAACCAAAGGCAACATGGCTTCAGTCGCAACTTTCAAGCGTTCAGGCGAAGATTCACGCCAATACTGAAACAGCCACCGCGCAATGCGTGGAACATAAAATGGATCGTAGCGCACATCGGAACGCCGGTTGAGGCTATATCGTAGGAGCTTACCCAACCCTTGCGGAAAAGAATAGGGAATGACGCTCGAACGTTCGATAAGACCAGCATTGCCAAAGCTTGTGGCCTGCCCCGGTTCGCCACGATCAATCAGCGTGACCGACCGCCCCCGCGCCTGCAAATGAAGTGCTGCTGAAACCCCGACAATACCCGCGCCCAGAACGATGACATCTTGTTGCTGCATGGTATCCCCGAACCATTCCATGAAATGAAAGCGCGCACCGATAAACAGTCAGCGCGCGCTTTCATACATCAAAGTGAGCAAATTTTTACAAGAAACTTTATTTGATCAGTAAATATCGAAGTCGAAGTATTTCTTCACGATGGTCGCATAGGTGCCATCGTCACGGATTTTCTTGATTGCCACATTGAACTGCTCGCGCAGATCATTGTCATCCTTGCGCACGGCGATTGCCGTGTCGGTCTGCGTGCCAGGCACATCACCAATCAGCTTGCAACAATCAGCACCATCAGCCTTGATCCAGTCGGAAATCGGGAACTTGTCGGAAACCACCGCATCAAGACGACCGCTCTTAAGATCGGCATTGGCTTCATCGGCAGTCGGATAGAGTTTTATGTCCGCTCCGGCCTTGCCATAAACGTCCTCCGCATAGGTGCCCTGTGTGGTGGAAGCCTGCGCGCCCACTGACTTGCCTTTGAAAGCTTCTGGGGCGAGTGAAGTGATCGGGCTGTCTTTTGGAACGGCAACGGAGAGCGGCGTTGAATAATATTTATCGGTGAACGATACTTGCTTCTGGCGCTCTTCGGTCACACTCATCGATGCGATAACCGCGTCGAATTTATTGGTCTGAAGGCCCGGAATCATACCGTCCCAATCATTGGCAATGATGGTGCACTTGGCTTCCATCGCTTTGCAGAGCGCATTGGCGATATCAACATCCAATCCCTGCAAAGAACCATCTGCCGCAACGAAATTAAAAGGCGGATAAGCGCCTTCTGTCGCGATCTTGATTTCCTTCCATTCTTTGGCCTGCGCCGGAAGTGCGGCGATAATGGAAGCAACGCCTGCGAACAGGATCGATTTCAACATAATATTCCCCTTGACCGTTTTATGGTTCTGTTTTGCAGGTCTATGCCAGCAATTATTTATAGAATGAAGCACCGGACGCCGCCTGTTTCAAGTTAAAGATTGAGCGGCGTCCGATAATTTTATCAATAGATATCGAAGTCGAAATATTTCTTGCGAATTGTCTCGTAAGTGCCGTTGTCGCGGATCTTTTTGATTGCAGCATTGAACTGCTCGCGCAGATCGTCATCACCCTTGCGCAGAGCAACCGCGATTTTGGTTTCAGAACCCGGAATATCGCCCAGGAATTTGCAGCAATCTGCACCCTGTTTCTTCAGCCAGTCGGCTGCGAGAAATTTATCAGCTGCAATTGCATCAATACGACCATTTTCAAGATCGGCATTGGCCTCATCAGCCGTTGGATAAAGCTTCACATCTGCGCCAGCCTTGCCATAAACGTCATCGGCATAATTGCCCTGTGTAGTGCCAGCCTGTGCGCCAACGGTTTTTCCGTCAAATGCTGAAGGCTCAAGCGAGGTAATATCGCTATCCTTTGGCACGACAACTGCCAGTGGTGTGGTGTAATAGCGTTCCGAGAAAGCGACCTGCTTTTCACGCTCGGGCGTAATGGCCATCGAAGCGATCACAGCGTCAAATTTGTTGGCCTGAAGGCCGGGGATCATACCGTCCCAATCATTGGCAACGATTTCACACTTGGCTTCCATCGCTTCACAAAGCGCATTCGCAATATCAATGTCAAAACCGACCAGCTTGCCGTCAGGCGACATATAGTTGAAGGGCGGATAGGCGCCTTCACTGGCGATACGGATTTCTTTCCATTCCTTTGCCTGCACAGGCATGGAAAGGACGACAGAGGCCAGACCGGCCAGCAAAATTGTTTTAAACATCGCTTCCCTATTTCACTTTTAACACACGGGCTTTTTATGCAGTCCTCAGTTCGGATTGCCCGCAAAGCCGAACAAATTCAATTGCAACTTTGGTGCTATTTTAACGCAAGATGACCCGCTGCGTATTGAACGCAACGGGTCTGACATGGCCTTAACGGTGCTTTCAGGCAACGAGACGCGTTGCATGGTCTTCCTGCGCATAAGCTTTGCCGAAACGGTTTGCGAGGAATGCATCCAGCGTGATGTCTTCCTGGCGAACAAAGCCCTTCTGTGCGATTTCGCCCTTGGCGAGCATGTCAAGCACGGCACAGATTGCCGAGGCCGTGGTGATCTGGATGCCTGAACGAACGATCTTGCCAACCTGATTGGCATAAACCTTGTTCGCATAGGTTTCCTGAACCAAACGGCCGTTCTTGGTGCCCGAAACCGTAACAAAAATCACGATAACGTCCTGAAGTGTGCTTGGCAGAGCATTTTCAAAAATATCCTTGAGCACTTCACGGCGATGACGCAGGCCGAGATCGTTGAGCAGCGCCTTCATGAGCGCAACATGGCCCGGATAACGGATCGTGCGGTAGTTGAGCGTGCGCACTTTGCCTTCGAGCGTATCGCAAAGCGTGCCGAGACCGCCCGACGTATTGAACGCTTCGTAAGTTACGCCATCAAGCGAGAATTCTTCACGCTCTTCAAGCGCAGGAACCTTGGTCAATACGCCATTGACGATAGCTTCACATGGCTCGATATATTCATTGATCAGACCGTCTGTGCTCCAGGTCAGGTTGTAGTTGAGAGCATTCGACGGAAATTCTGGCAAGGCACCAACGCGCATACGCACGTTTTCGAGCGTATCGAAACGCTTTGCAAGGTCATAGGCAACAATCGAGATAAAGCCCGGAGCCAGCCCACACTGTGGGATGAATGCTGTCTGTGCATCCTTGGCCAATTCCATGACGCGCTTGGTGCTGGCAACGTCTTCGGTTAGATCGAGGTAATGCACGCCGGTCTTCGCAGCCGCTTCAGCGATCAGCGTCGTGAGCTGAAATGGCGCAGCACTCAGAACAGCAAACTTGCCGGTGAGAACGGTTTCAAGCGCCTTAGCGTCTGCAATGTCGAGTGCCTGCGTTTTGACTTCCGCGCCCGTGTCCAACGCGTCGAGCTGAGCCTGCGAACGATCGACAACCGTCACAGCATAGTCACCAGTCGAAGCCAGAAGATCGGCAATGGTTGCACCAATTTTGCCCGCACCGACAACAACGATCTCTTTCATGTATTTTCCCCTTGGGTAATGCAATTTTGATGAACAAAGAATCTCACAAATTTCGGCGAAAAGAAGCATTTAAACTGACGATTTCACGTTGTTTGTTTGTACGATTTGACGTATTCAATATGCATTATGACGACAAATGCTGACCTAGCCCTCATCGCCCTGCTGCGTGAAAATGCCCGTGCCTCCACTGCCGACCTTGCACGCAGGCTCGGCGTGTCACGAACAACCGTCCAAAGCAGGCTGGAAAAGCTGGAAAAAAGGCGGATCATCGAAGGCTATACCGTTCGAATCGCTCCTGAATTTGAGCGTGATCTGGTGCGGGCGCATGTGCTGGTGACAGCATTGCCGAAGTTTGCACCAAAGGTTGAAACAGCGCTGCGCGGCATCATGGCTGTGCGCACATTGCACTCGGTCAGCGGCCATTTCGATATGATTGTCGTGGTCGAAGCGCCGTCAATTCAGGAACTGGATGTTGTTCTCGACAAAATCGGTGCGCTCGAAGGCGTCGAGCGCACCATGTCATCGATCATTCTCTCGACGCGGATTGATCGATAATCAGTTTCCGACAAATTCGAACTTATCGACATCAACAAGTCCCCGATCCGTGATTTTCAGGTGCGGAATGACCGGCAATGCAACAAAGGCGAGTTGAAGAAACGGTTCTTCCAGAACCGAGCCAAGCTCTTCCGCAGCATGGCGAAGTTCGCGCAGCTGTTCACGGACCGTTTCATAGGGTTCAACGCTCATCAGTCCGGCAATCGGCAAAGGCATTTCTGCAAGCACTTTGCCATCGCGAACCACGACAAAACCGCCTTCAATCTCACCAAGCCGGTTAGCCGCCGCCGCAATATCTTCATCCGAAACGCCGACCACGCAGATATTATGGCTGTCGTGACTGACGGTTGACGCAATAGCGCCGGCTTTCAGGCCAAAACCATGCACGAAGCCAGTGGCGATATTGCCATTCTTGCCATGTCGCTCAATGACCGCAATTTTGACCACATCGCGCTCAAGATCGGGTTCAACACCATGTGGGCCGACTTTAAGATCAAACTCCAGGCTTTCGGTAATAATCTTGCCCGGAACGATGCCGATGGCGCGCGTCTTACCGCTATTGGATTGTGATCTGAAGCTCGATGCGCTGACTGTCGGCGCTTTCACACTGTTGCGTCCAACTTCCGCAACAGATCCACGCGTTGAGAACAGCTCTTCAGAAACCACCCTGCCCGCAGATAATACCATTTCTGCATGGCAGCCTTCGAGACTATCGACGACCACGAGATCGGCGCGCTGGCCGGGCGCAACCAATCCGCGATCAAACAAGCCAAAGGCGCGCGCTGCGGAAATGCTTGCAGCACGATAGATCGCAAGCGGCTCAACACCCCCTGCAATCGCCGTGCGAATGAGATAATCAAGGTGGCCCTGATCAGCAATATCGAGTGGATTACGATCATCGGTGCAAAGTGCCAGAAACTGCGAGTGCCGCTCTGTGATGATCGGCATCAAGGCATGCAAGTCTTTGGAAACCGAGCCTTCGCGCACCAGCACATGCATACCCTTGCGCATCTTTTCAAGCGCCTCTTCGGCAGTGGTCGCCTCATGCTCGGTGCGAATGCCTGCCGCAATATAGCCATTCAGATCAAGCCCGCGCAAAAGCGGTGCATGACCGTCAATATGATGTCCCTGAAAGGCTTTTAGCTTCGCCATGCATTCTGGGTCTTTTGATAAAACACCCGGAAAATTCATGAACTCGGCGAGACCGACCACCTTTGGATGATCGGCAAAAGGCAGCAGATCATCGATCAGCAGTTGCGCACCGGACGTTTCCATATGCGTTGCAGGCACGCAGCTTGAAAGCTGCACCCGAATATCCATAATCGTTTCCAGCGAACTATCGAGGAAATATTGCAGACCTTCTACGCCCAGAACATTGGCAATCTCGTGTGGGTCACAAATCACTGTCGTAACGCCCTGTGGCAGCACACACCGATCAAATTCGTGGGGTGTCACATTGGATGATTCAATGTGCAGATGCGTATCGATAAAACCCGGCACAACAATGCGACCGGAAATGTCGATTTCCTTTTTTCCCTGATAGGTGCCGAATGTACCGACAATGCGATCGCCACTGATCGCAATGTCGCTTTCAACAAGCTCGCCGGTAACAAGATCGAAGAAGCAGCCGCCTTTCAACACGATATCGGCGGGTTCGCGACCGGCACCCTGATCGATCATCTGTTCAAGCATTGGCTCACTCCATTCAAATCATTTTCGGAATCAATTTTTCGAAAATAACACAGTGGAGCGTTTTTAGAGCGTGTTTCGATCTGACTGGATCAGATCGGCACTCCAATTTTGTTTGAACGCTGATATTCCATGACGCGGCTACGGTTGAGGACCAGTTCAAGCCTATCGTTCCCCAGACGATGGATGCAAATGCGTTTGTTCCATGGTCCATCCTGCAACATGAACAAGGCTCTGCCATTGCCCAAATCTTCAACCGGCATGACCTGACGCGCAGGGCCTACGCCCATAATGATGTGCCCATTGTCGATGACAAACGACGCGCCATAAAGAGGCGCATTCCACTGGCCGTCAAACTGATTGTCCACAGGCCCCGCCTGCACCGGGCGCAGTTCGCGCTGCACATGGCCGATTTCGCCGTAAAGCACCTCTCCATTCCAGCGCAGCTTCATCGGCGACGATGGTGACAGTGAAGAAGCCCAACCTTCCCCAACGTCATAAAGCCGGTCTTCCGCCCCCAGATAATTGGCAACGCCTTCGCGCATCTCAAGCCAGAATGGCCCCGTATCAGCGACATACAGTCCATCGGGGATAGCAGACGTCTTTTCAGGAAGCGAAAGCCCATTAAGAGCAGCCATACAGTCGCGAGCGATTGTGTATGTGTCTGCATCTTCCCGATTGCAAACAACGATGATTCCTGTTTTTTCGGCAGGATCGAGGAGAAAATAACTTTTATAGCCCGGATGCGATCCGCCATGGCCGACAAAATGCTTGCCACCAATTTCGTTCCAACGCAGACCAAGGCCATAACCTGTCGGGCGGCCATCATTTAAAAAATGCCCCGCGGAAAGTGCCGAAAGCAGCCCGCTCAACGCACCCTCACCGGCCAAAAGAGCCTGCGTCCATTTCGTGAGCGCCATACCACTGCCTGCCACACTTCCAGACGCAGAGAGTTGAAGGCCAGCATGGCTCTGCTGCCATTTTTCGCCGGACTTCCAATAGCCTGGGACCAGTCCTTTGACCGGATCTGCCCAGCAGTCAGGTGCATCCATAAATATATTGAGAGGAAGACCGATCTCGGAGCGTACAAAATCTTTGAAAAACAGACCCTTCCGCTCAAAAGCGGCTTCAACCAGTCGATACCCGGTATTGGAATAGGAAACTTCAGTCCCGTCCGCGAAATTCAACCGCGTCATAGACGATAGAAACTCGATCAGGCTTTCAGCACCCGTATGCGTATCAACCGACAGGCCCAATAATGTCAAACACTCCCGCACATCCGGTAAACCAGATGTCATATCCAAAGCGCGACCGATTGAAACGTCCGCCAACGGGCTTTGCAACTCTGGGAGATGATCGCCAAGCCTGTCATTAAAATCAATGATATCTCTATGGCGCAGCACCATTGCGCAAAACATATGCTTTGTGATCGATGCGTAGCGAATAACGGTGTTGGCGGTAAATGGAATACCTGTCGCGAGACTTTCCAGACCTCCGGCATAAGCGAACTTCGTGCCGTTCAGATCAAACCCGATAATGACTCCGCCTGGCTCATTTTTGTCCCATGTTCTGGAATAAATCTTTGCAGATAAAGAGGCTGCATTCCAGTCTGCTTTGATGGACATAAAAACTCCGCCTGCGAATTTCGGGAACGATAAAACGTTCCAATGCACTTTTTTTAAAAATCGGTCCGCATTTCCGCCGCTGCGTTGCACGTTTTACGGAATAAAACCTGCAAAATGATGCACAGAAATTTGGGCTCATCTAAACCATAAAGATTTCATCGTGAAGGCCTCATCGCTAAAGAGTCGCAATCAATCGTCAGGCAATCATCAGGAAAAGCGCCTCTATCCACACTTTCTCCCCAATGTTATCAATTCGTTTTCGTTTTTTTTCCTTTCAACAAATAAAATTTTCGGATTTATTCTGTTTTCGGGAGTTAAAAGTTGTTCAATGAAAATTGAAGTCATATAAGTGTAATAACGATAATGCAGGTTCCGACACCCAGAGGCCGGATCGAATCCGTTCTTGATGCTCACGAAACCTCATTTCCTGAGGAGGAAATATGTTTACCCGTCTGATTACGACTTCGGCGCTGACCGGCGCTCTTGCGCTCACACTTGGTTCGCAGGCTTTTGCCCAGACAGAACTGTCATGGTGGCATGGCATGACCGGTGCAAACAATGAAATGGTCAATGAGCTTTCCAAAGAGTTCAACGAAAGCCAGAGCGAATACAAGATCGTTCCAGTCTATAAGGGCAGCTATCCTGAAACGCTGAATGCAGGCATTGCTGCATTCCGCTCCAAGCAGCCGCCTGCAATCATTCAGGTCTTCGATGCCGGTAGCGGTGTTATGATGGCTGCTGAAGGCGCGGTGGTTCCAGCAGCAGAAGTGCTCGAAAAAGGTGGCTATAAGTTCGACAAGTCACAATATTTGCCGGGTATCGTGGCTTATTATTCGAAGCCAGACGGCACCATGCTGTCTTTCCCTTATAACTCTTCTTCGCCGATCCTCTATTATAACAAGGACACTTTCAAGAAAGCTGGCCTTGACGAAAACAACCCGCCAAAGACATGGCCAGAAGTTTTTGAAGCAGCCAAAAAGATCAAGGCAAGCGGCGCATCGGCCTGTGGCTTTACCTCGACATGGCTGACATGGATTCAGACCGAAAACTTTGCTGCATGGAATAATGTTTCCTACGGCACCAACGAAAATGGCCTTGCAGGCACGAATGTGGAACTCAAGATCAACGAACCACTTTTCGTTGAACATTTTCAGGCAATTGCCGATCTTGCCAAGGACGGCACCTTCCGTTACGGCGGCCGTACATCTGAAGCAAAGCAGCTTTTTACCTCGGGTGAATGCGCAATGCTGACTGAATCTTCGGGCGGACTTGGCGATGTGGTGAAATCTGGCATGAATTACGGCATCGGTCAGTTGCCTTATTATGAAGGCCATGGCCCGCAGAACACTATTCCGGGTGGCGCAAGCCTCTGGGTCTTTGCAGGTCTCAGCGACGATCAATACAAGGGCATCGCACAATTTTTCAACTTCCTCTCGCAGACCAATATTCAGCAGAAGCTGCATGAAAAATCCGGCTATCTTCCTGTGACAATGGCCGCTTATGAAGCAACGAAGAACTCGGACTTCTATGAAAAGAATCCGGGCCGTGAGACGCCAATCCTTCAGATGATGGGCAAAGCCCCCACAGAAAATTCGAAGGGTGTGCGCCTCGTCAATCTGCCGCAGGTTCGTGACATTCTCAATGAAGAGTATGAAGCGATGCTTGGTGGCAAGCAGGATGCAAAAACGGCTCTCGATAACGCCGTAAAACGCGCAAACGAAGCGATTGCCGCCGCACAATAATATGATGAAATAAAGCATACCGCCGGCCCATTAGGGTTGGCGGTATTGCTATCCGCAAGGAAACTCCCCGTGCAGAAAGTCACGTTTCCAAACAAAGTCTTACCCTTTTTCCTGCTGGCCCCGCAGATCATATTGACTGTGATCTTCTTCTTCTGGCCAGCCAGTCAGGCAATTTATCAATCCTTCATGCGCGAAGACGCGTTCGGATTGAAATCCACATTCGTTGGACTTGCCAATTTTACGAATGTGTTATCCGACCCCAATTACCTGCATTCCGTTCAGGTCACGATTGTCTTCAATCTTCTGACTGCGTTTGTAGCCATGGGCGCAGCCTTGCTGCTTGCAACGGCTGCTGACCGTGTCATTCGCGGCAAGACATTTTATCGTACATTGCTGATCTGGCCCTATGCTGTAGCCCCCGCTGTTGCAGGCCTGTTGTGGCTGTTCATGTTCAACCCAGCGATGGGCACACTTGCCTATCTGCTGCGCAGCAGCGGCTTTGCATGGGATCCTCTGCTCAATGGCAATCAGGCGATGGCGATGATTGTCGGTGCAGCCGCATGGAAACAGATCTCCTACAATTTCCTGTTTTTTGTCGCGGGCCTTCAGGCCATTCCAAAATCACTGATCGAAGCTGCTGCCATTGATGGCGCGCGCGGCGCGCGGCGATTCTGGTCGATCGTGTTTCCGCTTCTGGCGCCAACCACATTCTTCCTGCTGGTGGTCAACACGGTTTACGCCTTCTTCGACACATTCGGCATCATCCATGCTGTAACCGGCGGCGGCCCTGCCAAAGCAACCGAAACTCTGGTCTACAAGGTTTATAATGACGGTTTCGTCAATCTTAACCTCGGCTCTTCATCGGCGCAGTCAGTTATTCTGATGATTATCGTGATCGCCCTGACCGCATTCCAGTTCCGCTTCATTGAGAAGCGCGTGCATTATTCGTGAGTGAGGCGAGAATGATTGAAAAACGCCCAGTCTCCAATCTGATCGGCCATTTGATCCTGATCATCGGGATCATCATTGTTGCCTTTCCGATTTATTACACCTTCATCGCGTCAACGATGACATCTGGCCAGATCATCCGTCCGCCAATCTCGCTCTTGCCCGGCGGGCATATGATGGAGAACTATAACGAAGCCATATTCGGCGGCGTTGAACGTGTTGTTGGCGTCAGTCTTGAACGGCTTTTGTGGAATTCATTCGTCGTTGCCATGCTGATTGCCGTTGGCAAGATCATCATCTCCTTCATGTCGGCGTTTGCGATTGTATTCTTTCGCTTTCCATTCCGCATGTTCTTCTTCTGGATGATTTTTGTTACACTGATGCTGCCTGTCGAAGTGCGTATTCTCCCGACCTATAAGGTCATCGTCGATCTCGGTTTGATTGACACTTACGCTGGTCTGACATTGCCTTTGATGGCATCGGCAACGGCAACATTCCTGTTCCGGCAGTTCTTTCTCACCATTCCCGGTGAGTTGGTAGAAGCTGCACGCATCGATAATGCAGGTCCATTTCGCTTCATGCGTGATATTCTGCTGCCGCTGTCGAAGACGAACATTGCTGCCCTCTTCGTCATTCTCTTCATTTATGGCTGGACCCAGTATCTGTGGCCGCTGCTCGTGACCAATGACGCAAAGATGAACACCATTATCATCGGCCTGCGCCGTATGGTGGATTTCGCCGATGCTTCCACACCGTGGAATTACGTCATGGTCACGGCCATTCTGGCTATCATACCGCCTATTCTCGTGGTGGTATTGATGCAGCGCTGGTTCGTCAAAGGTCTCGTTGAAACGGAAAAATAATGAGCAAGATCATTCTTGATAATGTCCGCAAAAGCTATGGCGGCGGTGTTGAAGTCATCAAAGGCGTTTCGCTGGATATTCAGGACGGCGAGTTCGTCGTTCTTGTTGGGCCTTCAGGCTGCGGAAAATCCACGCTTCTGCGCATGATCGCAGGACTTGAAGGCATCAGTGCTGGTACAATTTCCATTGGTGACCGCATCGTCAACGATGTCGAACCAGCCGAACGCGACATCGCAATGGTGTTTCAGAACTATGCGCTCTATCCGCATATGACTGTTCGCGAAAACCTCGCCTATGGTCTGAAAAATCGCAAAACACCCAAAGACGAAATCGAACGCCGCATCAACAAGGCCGCAAAAGCGCTTGAAATTGAACAGTTTCTTGATCGCAAGCCGCGCCAGCTTTCGGGCGGTCAGCGTCAGCGCGTTGCCATGGGTCGCGCTATCGTGCGTGAACCGGCTGCATTCCTTTTCGATGAACCGCTTTCAAACCTCGATGCAAAACTTCGCGTACAGATGCGCGTTGAGATCAAGCGCCTTCAGCGTGCACTCGGCACAACCAGTGTTTACGTCACACACGATCAGATGGAAGCCATGACCATGGCTGATCGTCTCGTGGTATTGAACGCCGGCAATATTGAGCAGGTTGGCACCCCAATTGAGCTTTATGAAAAACCGGCTTCGACCTTCGTTGCCACTTTCATCGGTTCACCATCGATGAATCTGCTCGAAAAGAGCGAAAGCACTGTCTGGCAGCCGGGTAAAGCGGTTGCGCTTCCTTCGGAGAAGTACACTTTTGGTGTGCGTCCTGAAGATATTCGTATCATTGAGAACGGTGAGCCTGACGCAGATGGCTTCAACACGGAAGTACGTATTGATGCGATCGAATTGGTTGGCGCCGAAAGCTATATCCATAGCTCTCTATCCGATGGCAAGCCGCTGATCTTCCGCGTTGCTGGTCGCTCAGAACATTCCATCGATGAAATGGTCAAAATCGGCGCTTCTGCGAAAGACGTTCATATTTTTGGTGCCGATGGTCGCCGCGCGAGCAACTAATTTCAATATCGGGCGTTCTGCATTTTGAGCGCCCGATATATAAGAAATCGCTTCATTTTAGCATTTTCGTTTTCTTTGTTATGCGCTACACGAAATAGAATATTTTTCTCCTTCCGAGGAACGCGCATTCGATGACCCATCCGCAGATACTGTCCTTTGCAGTGATCATTCTTATGATGGGGGCATTTATCTGGGGCAGATTTCGCTACGATATTGTAGCTCTCTGCTCGCTTTTATTGGCTGTTGCCGTTGGCGTCGTCCCTTATGATCAGGCTTTTACCGGTTTCAGTGATGGCATCGTCATTATCGTGGGCAGCGCGCTGATTGTGAGTGCCGGAGTGGCACGCTCAGGCCTTATGCAAGACGCGGTTCAGCGATTTCTGCCGGATATAAACAGCGTTCGATTGCAGCTCGCGGTTCTTGTTGCCATTGTTACAGTTTTATCGGCATTCGTGAAAAATGTTGGTGCATTGGCAATTATGATTCCGGTTGCGTTCCAGTTTGCGCGCCGCTCCAATGTCTCGCCATCAACCTTCCTGATGCCAATGGCGTTTGGTGCGCTGCTTGGTGGCTTGATGACGCAAGTGGGCACCTCACCCAACATCGTTGTGTCGCGCATTCGCGGTGAAATGGTCGGTCAGCCCTTCACGATGTTCGATTTCACCCCCGTCGGCGCTATACTCGCCAGTGTAGGTCTGATTTACCTTGTGACTTTTTATTGGCTTGTGCCACAGCGCACGCGCGAAAACATTTCGCTCAACGAAGCGATTAAGATCAAAAACTACGCCTGTGAAGCCAGTGTGCTTGCCAATTCTCCTGTTGTTGGTAAACGCATCAGTGATCTGATCAAGCCAGCTGAAGGCGAGGCGATGGTAACATCGATCGTTCGCAAGAACAGCCGCATTACACCTTTGCCCGATACCGTGATTGTTGAAAACGATGTCGTGCTGCTTGAAGGCGATCCGAAAGCACTGGACACCGTTGTAAGTTCTGGAAAACTCACTCTATCGAAAAACAGAAACCCGTCTGAAACAAGCGGTTCAACGGAGATCGAAACCGTTGAGGCTGTTATCGGCACCAATTCCCGCCTGGTCGGCCTGAACGCACAACAGCTTGATATCTACGCGCGCTATGAGGTCAATCTGCTCGCAGTCAGCCGGCCCGGCCAGCGTATTTCAGAACGGCTGAGTGAGGTACGTCTAAGCTTTGGGGATGTGGTGGTTCTGCAAGGCAGACAAGCCAGCCTTTCAAACTTCCTGACCGAATCTGAATTGCTGCCATTGGCACGACGCAAGCTGATGCTTGGAAGTGTCCGGCGTGGCCTCGTCCCGCTTACCATTCTCATTGCTGCAATTGGTGCGACGGCATTGAGTATCGTGCCTGTCGCGGTTGCATTTTTTGCCGCGGCCGTTGCTATGCTGCTATTCAAAGTCATTCCGATCAACGAAGTCTATGATGAGATCGACGGCCCAATTCTGGTGATGCTTGCGGCCCTGATACCTGTGTCTGATGCTTTGCGAACAACGGGAGGCACTGAGCTGATCGCACAATGGCTGTCAAACATTGGTCACCAATTGCCGCCTGCTGGCGCACTGGCGCTCATTCTGGTGACGGCCATGATGGTCACGCCTTTTCTCAACAATGCCGCAACGGTGCTGGTTATGGCTCCGATTGCAACGAGTTTCGCAGCGGGACTGGGCTTTAAGCCGGAAGCCTTTCTTATGGCGGTAGCGATTGGCGCGGGGTGCGATTTCCTCACCCCGATCGGACATCAGTGCAATACGCTTGTGATGGGTCCCGGCGGCTATAAGTTCAGCGATTATCCCAGACTTGGGCTGCCATTATCGATCATTATCGCACTTGTAACAGTGCCTGCGCTGATGTTCTTCTGGCCGCTACGGTAACTCGGCCGCCATCGAACGGATCCATTCAAGGCTTTCTGAAACGATTTTCTCAATAGGATCGATAACATCTGCGCGGAATACCATGGGTTCGCCGACCGGGCTTTCGAGGGTGGCAAGTTGGCTTTCCAGCATTGCTAATGGCATGAAGTGGCCGGTACGGTGGCCCATATGTTCATGCAGAACTTCAAAACTGCCATCGAGAAAAATGAACAACAGCGGTCCATGTGCAGCCTTCCGAAGGCGCTCACGATAGCTTCTCTTAAGCGATGAGCAGGATATAATGATTCCGCTTTCAGCCGTTGCAAGACGCTCTGCGATGAGGTCAAGCCAAGGCCAACGATCATCATCCTGCAACGGAATTCCAGCCACCATTTTATCGACATTGGATTGTGGATGCAGGCTGTCACCTTCAAGAAAAGGCAGATGAAGGGCTTCTGCCAGCCTTTCCCCGACTGTCGATTTACCGGAGCCGGAAACGCCCATGACTATTATATGCAATCCCGACATGCTCAGAATGTCTCCAACTCAAGATTAACGCGTTGTGCAGCGCCGACCACATGCTTTCGCATGACGTCTCGCGCCTTTAAAGGATCGCGCTCGGCAATCGCATCGCGGACTGCTTGATGCTCCTGAATTGTGATTTCAACGATCTCTTCGAGAACCGCACGCGCCCGCGCGGCGCGAATGGCCTGGCTAATACGCTCTGCAATAAAACCAAGAACGAGAGGAAAATATTCGTTATGCGTGGCACTCGCCAATGCGCGGTGAAATGCCAGATCGGCATCAATGCCTTCATCGGCCCATTTCTTGTGGCCACTCATTCCTGCGAGCGCTTCATCCAGCTTGCACATGTCCTCAGCCGTGTGATGCACAGCCGCAAGGCCAGCAGCCTCAATCTCAAGTGCCATGCGCAGCTGAAACAAGCTGCGGAAATGATCGCGGTCGGCAAGCGTTTCAGGCTCAATACGAATCGCTTGACGCCGGTCGGGTTCGGTAACAAATGCGCCAACCCCCTGTCGCGTTTCAATCAGCCCCTCGCTGCGCAGTTGCGCAATAGCCTCGCGAATGACCGAACGGCTAACGCCAAAACTTTGGGCCAAACGATGTTCGGTTGGCAATTTATGCCCAGGTTGCCAGCTACCTTCGGTTATCTGGCGCACAATCTCAGAAGCAATACGGGCGGGAAGCTGTTCACTCCGTCTGATTTCATCGAACAAGGCGTTCTCCCATAATGTCCTGACACTCGACCGCTATTGAAGCCATTGATATTTGACCTGTTATGGTTCTGCAATGTGAAACACTATTTCATGTCGAAACCGCATTTGGTGCATAAAACTGTTTTCAAAGCAGGTATATACAGTTATCAGACAACCAGACAATAAATTCGGATTCAATTCAATCCGGATTTCTGAGTTGAGGAGATATTGCCAAATGGGAGGACTATCCGTGCAAGACAAGCATATTCTGAATTCATCCACCATCCTGCCCGAAGATAGTGCATCGGCAGTTCTAATCGGCCGGGTGTGGTCAAAGGCTGAAAATGGTCCCTGCCCCGTTTTGGTCGCCAATGGCCATGTGCATGATCTCTCTCAACTTTCCGCAACCGTTTCCGGCTTGCTCGAACGTAAAACACTGGTCGATGAGCTCAAGGATGTCAGCCGCTTTGCCGATCTTGGCGCTCTAGACGATTATCTTTCCGGCGCAAAAGGCGAATTGCTGGCGCCCATCGATTTGCAATCAATCAAAGCGGCAGGCGTCACTTTCGCCGACAGCATGCTTGAGCGCGTGATCGAAGAACAGGCAAAAGGCGATCCGACGCGCGCGCGCGAAGTCCGTGATCGGCTTGCACCAGTGATTGGCGACAGTCTGCGCGGCGTCGCCGCCGGTTCCGAGAAAGCTGCACAGGTCAAGGCGCTGCTTCAGGAAATGGGCCTCTGGTCGCAATATCTGGAAGTCGGGATCGGTCCCGATGCTGAAATTTTCACCAAGTCGCAGCCCATGTCTGCGGTTGGCTGTGGTGCCACGGTTGGCATCCTGCCGATCTCGCAATGGAACAATCCTGAACCGGAGGTGGTCCTGGCTGTGGCTTCGGATGGCCGCATTGTCGGTGCAACACTCGGAAATGACGTCAATTTGCGTGACGTCGAAGGGCGCTCAGCGTTGCTTCTCGGCAAGGCCAAGGACAACAATGCATCCTGCGGAGTTGGCCCGTTCATTCGTCTTTTCGACGGAAACTTCACCATGGATGTTCTGCGCAAGCTCAAGCTTTCGCTCAAAGTAACCGGTAGCGATGGTTTCGAAATGACCGGGGAAAGCCCAATGGAAGCGATCAGTCGCGATCCGGAAAATCTTGCCGGGCAAATGATGAACCGTAACCACCAATATCCTGATGGTGCCGTTCTTTTCCTCGGCACAATGTTTGCCCCCGTCAAAGACCGTCGTGGAGCAGGTCAGGGCTTCACACACGAAATCGGCGACAAGGTGGAAATCTCTACGCCTAAGCTCGGATGTCTCGTCAATTGGGTGGATCGCACCGATAACTGCGCCGAATGGACTTTTGGTATTCGCGCTTTGATCCAGAACCTTCAGAAGCGCAATCTGCTCGACAAGATTTAAAATAATAAGGCCGCATATCAGATTTGATATGCGGCCTTTGAATTAGCTCAGCGGAATAGTATTTCCGTCTTTTGATGACTGATACGCGCCGGACATTGCATCATATTGTGCGCGAATTGCATCCAGTCGCTTTTCCAGCCGCTGACGATCCGGCTCCGGCAGCGATGCCACCATTTTTGGAATTGAATGGCTGTGCCAGAAGCTATTATCGCGGTTGTAGCCACCCGGCTCTAATGTGAAGACCTCTTTGAGGATTTTCAGATCATGCGGGATCGAAAACGCATCGCGTGAATCCTCATGGCTGAACAGATAATAAAAATTATCAAACCCGCTCCACGTAATCGCCGAAAGGCACATAGAGCATGGCTCATGCGTGGACAGGAAAACCATATCTTTGGTGTTGGGGCGCCCCTGCTCCGGCATTTCATAAAAGCGTTTGAGCGTGTGCACTTCGCCATGCCAGAGGGGATTTTCGGTTTCATTATTCGTTTCAGCCAGCACCAGAGATAAATCTGACTTGCGCAAAAGTGCAGCACCAAACACCTTGTTGCCTTTTGCAACGCCCTGTTGGGTCAAAGGAATGATGTCTTGTTCAATGACATCAATTAGCTTCTCAAGCAGCTTAAATTCATCCGGTGCCATCATCTGAACTCCCAAATAAAGCAGATAGAAAAACGCCGGGGTATTGCCCCGGCGTTTATTGTTATTCTGGGAAAAATGCGAAGCGGATCACAAACAATGCCGCTACAATCCATGTTGCCAGATGCACCTCGCGTGCTTTTCCGGTGACAGCTTTGAGCACAACATAGGTGATGAAACCAAAAGCAAGACCGTTTGCAATCGAATAGGTGAATGGAATTGCAAGTGCCGTCAGAGCGGCAGGCGCTGCTTCTGTGATCTCGTCCCACTTGATTTCTGACAACTCACGCATCATCAGGCAGGCAACATAAACAAGTGCCGGTGCTGTGGCATAGGCAGGCACGGAACCTGCCAGCGGTGAAATGAACAGCGCAGCAAGGAACAGCACAGCAACAACAAGTGCTGTCAAACCTGTTCGGCCACCAGCCTGAACGCCGGATGCGCTTTCGACGTAAGCGGTCGTTGAGGATGTGCCGAGCAGTGAGCCGCCGAGGATGGCTGTGCTATCTGCAAACAAGGCCCTGCCAAGCCGATTTGGCTTACCCGGTTCGATCAGGCCGCCGCGCTTTGCAACACCGATCAGCGTACCGGTCGCGTCAAAAACTTCGACAAGCACGAAAACCAGAATCACATGCAGAATGCCGGTATGCAAGGCACCCATGATATCAAGCTGCATGAATGTCGGCATGAGACTTGGAGGCGTGTCGAACACACCATTAAACTGCGTAATGCCGAGCGAAATCGATGCAATGGTAACAACGAGGATACCGATCAGAATTGCGCCGCGAATTTTGAGCGCATCCAGAGCTGCGATGATGAAAAAGCCTGCAATCGCCAGAAGCGGACCGGCACCATGCAAATCGCCAAGACCGACCAGTGTTGCCGGATTAGCAACAACAATGCCTGCATTCTTAAGACCGATCAACGCCAGAAACATGCCAATACCGGCTGCAATGGCGCTGCGCAATGATTGTGGAATACCCTCAACCAGCCAACGTCGAATACCTGTTACGGTGAGGAGCAGGAAGATGACACCAGAGATGAATACCGCGCCAAGCGCCTGTTGCCATGAAAAGCCCATAGCGCCCACAACTGTGAAGGCGAAAAAGGCATTCAGGCCCATGCCCGGAGCCATGCCGATCGGCCAATTGGCAACAAGTGCCATGACGATCGAACCCAATGCCGCCGCAAGACAGGTTGCAACGAAAACCGCGTTGCGATCCATGCCCGTGCTGGACAAAATATCAGGATTGACGAAGATGATGTAAGACATGGTCAGGAAGGTCGTCAAACCGGCGATAACTTCCGTTCTCACCGATGTGCCGTGTTCCTGCAACTTGAACAGCTTTTCCAGCATGGTCCCTCCAGGGCAAAAGCTCGCTTTCCATAACACCAATGAATGACGCAACGCGAAAGAGAACGCTCAGCCACTTTTAATCAGTGCAATCTATTGCGAATGCCGTATTTGTTAACCGCAGCCACATAACAGCAAGCGGATTTGTTCCCCATACACCCAATACGATCAAAAACACAGTTCTGCCGCAAGAATGCCTGTTTATTAACGTGATTTAGTTTGGACCGAGATTTTGCGCTGCGCCAGCCGTCCATTCAGGCTTTATTTTTTGAAAGAGCTTCAAAAATGACAGATGCCCAACGTTGATCTTCTAAGACTATCTAATTGTTTATCATAACATTTTTAACAAAATTGCGGTGCCATACATGCCAAGCGCAAAGAATGTATGCGCAACCAGATTCAGCACTCTCACCGTGCGCGCGTTGGGCAATCGCGATGCTGCCCAGCCGATTCCCAAGCCCGGCTGTAACAAAAACCAGCCTGCAGCCACTGTCAGGAGACCAAATATCCATGCCGGAAGAAATGCTGGATTCGCGAACCATACACTGCCGGCATAAAGCGCAAAAATAACGCCATAAAGAATACCAACGGCATAATGACCAATCCAGCCCAAAGCGACCTCATGCGCATAGGGCCGGGATGCAGCAATGTCATCGTGAAATATCTGCCCGTCGCGCAAATGCCAGAACCAGCGGCCAACAAGACCCCAATTCGGGCGCGACTGACCGGGAAACTGCGCAAGCGCAAGCGCCCAGACATCCATAACAATCGTCGCACCGATGCCGATTATTATTCCATTGAGAATGAGATTGATCATGGGAAGGCCTTACACAACATCGGGTAGCCACATAAGCGTGTGGCTACCCGATGTGCAAGCCTTAATATTTAATATTCCGTTTTGGGCTAGAGCCCGCAATACATTCCAATTACGATAATGCCTTACGTATGGGACAGTATACAATTACGGAATGAAAGCTTCTATCTAATCAGCAGTGATGATTTTCGATGCTAAACTATCTTTACATCTATAAAGAAGCGTAGCTTCATCGCTGCCCCCCCACACAAATACAGGTTACAAGAGCTGCATACATAAGCAAGAGAAGAACGTCCCAATTTAATGGGTGTTTTGTCTCAAAAAGAAAAAATTGACTCTGGAACAGAAACGCAATCAACGCGCGATATCAAAATGCTTTAATGGAATGATCTATAATAAGCCATTTTTAAAAACAAAAGCGCCGGGACTGGAGGACCGACGCTTTGTTATATTGATTGAATTTCACTTTCGGGGCGATCGATTGTGAGCCGCACCATCAGTGATTACTTACCGAACACTGCGCTCTGAATCTGCGAACGCGATACGCCGATGTCGGCAAGAAGATGATCGTCCATCGCACCAAGTTCACGCATTGCACGACGGCGGGAAACATACTGCTGGAATTTCTGACGAATGTTCATTTCTTCTCTCCTCGTTGGATGCCTCATAAATAGTCTTTTGCACAAAATTCCACCACGGATATGATTGCAAATGAGGCATGCATTTTCGGTGGAGCTCGCTGCCTTAAAAAGGCAGCTATCCCCTGCACCATAGGCTGCACAGCGAAAGCATGCCGCAGCAAAATGGGTTCATTGAATGTTTGCAAACCGACGGTAATTAAAGCAGTTTAGAGCGAGTGTCATCTGCGCGATCAAGCGCGATAAACTTTAGGTCAGTTTTTCGAAATTCCACAAAATTGCCTTTTGCTAAATCGGCTTTAATCGATTAATCCGATCCGCGGAGGAAACTATCCTTGGCCCATATTCGGACATCACAATGCTTTACGGTATTTTCCTCGCATTCGCTTCCTATGCCGCATTCGCTGTAAGCGATGCCTGCGTCAAGTTTTTGGACGGCACACTCTCCCCTTATGAAGTTGCCTTCTATGGTGCCGTTCTGGGTATACTTGCCATTCCCTTTACCAAAAAGCCCGGCGACGAATGGCTGGACATGTTCAGGACAACCAATCTCAAGCTTTGGCTGTTGCGAACACTGACCGCCGCGATGGGGGTGATTGGCAGTGTAGTCGCCTTTACCCATCTTTCCATGGCAGAGGCATTTGCACTCATCTTTCTGCTGCCTGCTTTCGTTACAATCCTTTCCGTGATTTTTCTCAAAGAGCAGGTAGGCTGGCGCCGCTGGCTGGCAGTTATCATCGGCTTTATCGGCGTTTTGGTGGTTCTGCGTCCGGGGTTCCGCGAATTATCGATTGGTCATCTTGGTGCGCTTGGCGGAGGCCTCGGCGGTGCGTTCAGCATCGTTATTTTTCGCGCTATGGGAAAAAAGGAAAAGCGCATCTCGCTTTACACCGCCGGTCTGGTCGGGCCGATCCTTATCTGCGGCGCGCTTATGATCCCGAGCTATCAAACGCCATCCGCCATTCAATGGACCTATCTGGCAGGTTATGGCCTGCTGGCAGCATTCGCCAATATTCTTTTGATGCTTGCCGCACAGCGTGCGCCAGCCAGCGCCATTGCATCTCCGCAATATAGCCAGATGCTCTGGGCCATTTTATTTGGCTATTTTATCTTTCATGATCGCATCGATCTGCCAATGCTCATCGGCATCGTTTTGATCACCATCTCCGGCCTGTTTACTTTCGTCCGTGAACGCCAGCGCGGAATTGAAGGTCCGGCAGCCGTGGCAACCTCTGACCCCTCCTCGGCTTTGGCCGAAGATAAATAGACCGCAATTCTTCAAAGGCGGGTCGCACATTTTGGGCAGCCGCGCTATTGGAAACGGGTAAATAACTGATACAGCTGAGCGAGAGTCTCTCGCCAAAATTATATAATGGTGGCTGTCTGAATGCTTGAACATACGCCTTTGTTTATGACAGTCGCCGTTATTGCGGCCTTTCTGGTGGGATTATCGAAAGGCGGACTGCCATCTGTCGGCACATTATCAGTGCCATTGATGGCATTGGTTATTTCGCCTGTGACAGCCGCAGCCCTCTTATTGCCGATCTATGTCGTAAGTGACATGTTCGGCCTCTATCTTTACCGGCACCATTTTTCAGCGCGCAATCTCGCTATTCTCACACCCGCAGCCATTGTTGGCGTCGGATTGGGCTGGCTGTTCAGTTCACATCTTTCAAGCACTTTCATCGGCATGCTTGTGGGCTTAGTGGGCCTGTTCTTCTGCTTCAATGTCTGGATGGGCGCGAAATATCGCCGTAAGGCGCGCAAGGCCGATATTCCGGGAGGCACTTTCTGGGGAATTTTGACCGGACTTACCAGCTTTGTGTCCCATTCAGGTGCGCCGCCATTTCAGATGTATGTACTTCCTCAACATCTCGAAAAGCTGGTTTTCGCAGGCACATCGACCATTCTCTTTGCCATCGTTAATGCTGTTAAGCTGATCCCTTACTGGCAGTTGCAGCAATTCTCCAATCTCGATTGGTCGCTGGGCCTGTGGTTGTTACCAGCAGCAATCATCGGGACCTTTATTGGTGCAAAGCTTACGCGTGTCATGCCGGATGGCCCGTTTTTTCTGCTGGTACAGATCACACTTTTCGGTCTGTCGATTAAATTGATAGCCGACTGGGTTTTGCCATTCTTCTCGATTTAGAGCACAATCCAGAAGCAGACCCATCGTGCAGCGCTCGACAAGCAATGACTGCGAACAACGGAGGCAAATCATGGTCGAACTGGTCAATAATATTGAAAATATCGAATTCATCATCTCCAAAGCACGGGAGTATGACGTTCAAGTGCCTGCGGTGGACGAATCTTCCGGCTCCAATGCAGCAGATGATGGTGATGTCGACATTCTGGATTCCTCTGTCGACAACCCGACCCGAAAGGAACTGATTGCGGCCATCCAATCGCTAAATGAAGATGAACGCATCGAATTGCTGGCGCTGGTCTGGGTTGGTCGTGGTGATTTCAGCGCTGCGGAATGGGAAGAAGCCCTCTCGACAGCCGGAGATCGTCACAATGGACGTGAAGCGAAATACCTGCTCGGTATTCCTCTTTTAGGTGATTACATCGAAGAAGGTCTGGAAACGCTCGGCATCGAATTCGGAGCCTACGATAATGAATAAGAAAATTTGATTGTTCCATTCTTTCTTCTGTTTTGACCTCGTCATGAATGGAAGGTAGTTTCCGCAAAGCGAAAAATGCGACCCAAAAGCGAAGCCGTATTTGGGAAAGGTGCATCGTTTAGAATACGAAATGAATGCGCATAATGCGTCGTCGGGAATGGGCGAAATGGCGTCCCTTAAAATCAAATCAGCACCCATGGAGGACTTCATCATGCTTCAGAAAAATCTGGATCAGAAAACGGATTTTTATATCGACGGCGCGTGGCAGGCTCCGTTGGAGGCAAAAACAATTGAGGTCATCAATCCGGCAACTGAAAAACCTTATGCGGTTATTTCTGCGGGTTCGGCTGCGGATATTGATCTTGCTGTCGCTGCTGCACGCAAAGCGTTTCCACTATGGAGCGAAACGCCCGCTGAAGAACGCATTGGTTATCTGCGCCGTATTGTGGATGTTTATGAACGCCGCCTTGAGGAAATGGCACAGGCGATTTCCAAGGAAATGGGCGCGCCGATCAAACTTGCGCGCGAGTCTCAAGCCGCTGCGGGACTGTCGCATACAAAGGCTTTTATCGCTGCATTCGAGAATTTTGAATTCGAGGAAATTCTTTCGCCCAAGCATCCCAATCAGACAATCGTACACGAACCGATTGGCGTTTGTGGCCTGATTACCCCGTGGAACTGGCCGATGAACCAGATTTCACTCAAGGTTATCCCGGCTCTTGCCGTGGGCTGCACGGTTATCCTCAAGCCATCCGAAATCGCTCCCATGTCGGCCATGCTCTTTGCCGAATTTATCGATGAGGCCGGGCTGCCAAAAGGCGTGTTCAATCTTGTGAATGGGGAAGGTCCGATCGTTGGTGAAGCAATGTCGCAGCACCCGAATATCGACATGATGTCTTTCACCGGCTCAACGCGTGCGGGTACGGCTGTTTCGCGTGCAGCGGCTGCGACGGTGAAGCGTGTTTCGCTGGAACTTGGTGGCAAGTCACCTAACATCGTGTTTGCGGATAGCGATCTCGAACAGGCCATCAAACGCGGTGTAAACCATTGCTTTGAGAATACAGGCCAATCCTGCAATGCGCCAACGCGTATGCTGGTTGAGCGTTCGGTCTACGAAAAGGCGGTCGAGTTTGCGAAAAAAGCAGCCGAAAATACCAAGGTCGATGATCCGGCAAAGGAGGGCGAACATATCGGCCCCCTCTCCTCATCTGTTCAGTTTGAAAAGGTTCAAACAATGATCCAGAAGGGCATTGATGAAGGTGCGCGTCTGGTTGCCGGTGGAACAGGCCGTCCGGACGGTATTTCTGAAGGCGATTTCGTCAAGCCAACAATCTTTGCAGATGTGAACAATGATATGAGCATTGCGCGCGAAGAAATCTTTGGCCCGGTTTTGGCGATGATTCCTTTCGACACGGAAGAAGACGCCATCGCGATTGCCAATGATACGCCTTATGGTCTTGCTGCTTATGTTCAGACCGGCAATGCGGATCGGGCAAAGCGCGTTGCGCGAAAGCTGCGCGCTGGCATGGTTCAGATCAACGGCACATCGCGCGTTGCCGGAAGTCCGTTCGGCGGATACAAACAATCAGGCAATGGACGCGAAGGCGGCAAATGGGGTCTGGAAGACTTCATGGAAGTGAAGCTGATCAGCGGCTGAAATACACCCACAAAATAAAAGAAAAGCGCCGGGTCTCCGGCGCTTTATTTATCTGTGATTCCTGCCAGCTATAATAAATGGCGTAATGGGCGGATGATATATATGTACCCCCGAACCTGTTCCTTGATGGACCCAAAGCGACTTTAGCATTCGGCCGGCAAGGAACGGGTTCACTTCTCTGCTTTTCCCAGAACGCATCCCCGCTTTCAAAAGCACTACTCTAATATGCAGCCCCCAGCTTGAGACTGGCGAATTCCGGCGAGTCCAGCAGATCTTGATGATGGGCGCGGGCAACGTCTGGATGTGAACGCAGGCGGCTCTTCAAATTGTTCTGCCCCACTTCGCGGAAAAGCGTATTGAGCGGATCAACACTTACGCCGCGCTCTTTTGTCTTCAAGTCTTCCGGCAAATCAATAACAGGGATTGTGGCATCATAACGTGCACCAAGGAAGAACGCGACGGAAAAGCGTTCAGTGCCTGCAGGCGGCGCAACAACGCCATGCACATCAGCGCGTACAAACCCATTGGTTGCCAATTCGAGGAGTTCACCCGTATTGATGACAAACGTGCCCGGCACAGGTGGCGCATCAATCCAGACGCCGTCTTCACGCTGCACGCGCAGACCCGGAACAACATCCTGAAGCAGAACGGTCACGAAGCCACCGTCCTTGTGTGCGCCAACGCCCTGTTCGCTTTCAGCCACATCGCGCCCCGGATAGCGAATGATCTTCAAAAGCTGCGAGGGATGCGGTTCATAGATTTGCGCGAAGAAATCTTCGCTCTGCCCGAGAGCCTGCGCAATGGCTTTGAGCACATCAATGCCAACACGCGTCACTTCCGCCTGATACGCAAGCAAGAGTGGCTTCAGCTCAGGCAACGCCTCTGGCCACTGATTTGGCCCGATCAAACGCTTCCATGCCGGGCTGTCAGGACCAATGTCGACAGGCTCCAACTCGGTATTGATGTCGAGCTGTTCGCGCCAGTCCTGTTCTCCGCGTGTGCGTTCCAGGCCCGCACGATTATAGCCACGGAAATTCGATGTTTTGATCATCTCAATTTTAAGCTTTTCTTCGCTTGGCAGCGCAAAGAAACGCTTGGCTGTCGCAATAACATCCGCGATCAGCTGAGGGTCAACGCCATGCCCGGTAAGATAGAAAAAGCCATGATCATGGAGCGTGCGGCGAAGTTCATTGATAAAATTGGCGCGTTCTTCCGGCGTTCCATTATAGCGGGATATATCAAGCAGCGGCAGATTGAACGGATGCGAATGAGCAGTCATAGAAAATCTCCTTGGAATACCAGCTTGAGCAATCGCCTGCTGAGTCCCGATTATTCCCGCAAAATCTACGGCTTACACTGGCCGTTAACAACGCAACAACGTGCCGATCTGCTGCAAAGGCGGGAATTATTTTCTCTAAAAAGCCATATATAGAATATCTTTCTCCACCGATCGAAACACGTTGCTATCAGTTTGAATCAGATGACCGGACTGCGATCATTTTATTTGAAGCACAATCTTATCAATCCTCACATAACAGTGTGGCGTGTGCGCCAGAGCTCTTCTGCTTTCTTGTGGAACTGGCCATAGCTTTCATTGTCGGCCCCAAGCACGGTCATGAGGGCCATTGCGGCTGAGGCAATAACCGTCAGTTCCGCGCGCTCATCAACCGCAGCCCCGGACCAGACGGCAAGCCAATATTCAAACGTCGTCAGACTTGCATGCTTGTCTGTCGTCGCTTTTGAGAGCGTTGGCAATGTCATGTCAGACTTTTGCCCATCAACCCATCTGTAAATCGTATGGGCGTGGAAGGGTACCAGTTCCGCCACGTCACGGCTCGTCGAAACCGCCGAGACCGATTGCCAATCCAAAAGCGCCGCCGCATCACGGTGCAATTCGCGATAGGCTGGCTGCGTGACACCAAGAAATGACGCCGAAAGCTGCATTGGATTGAGCAGATGCGCGAGGCTGTTGATGGACGATCTGGAGTGAAACAGCGGATAAAGTGCGAGCAATGCATGCACTTGTGGGGCAAATCCCGCCAAAGGCATGAAGCAGATGCCATGTGCGTTCAGAGCTTCCTCGCCGAGCGACAATGAACCGGCAATCGGTATTTTGATGGCCTCTGCCGCCAGCTCCAGCTTGCCTGAGATTTCTCCCATGCCGCAATTGCCGTGCAGCACAACGGGATAACCTGCGCGTGCCACAAGGATTGCGGACAGCATAAACCATGGCGACTGGTGCGAGTTTGGCGAGAGATAGGCAGGCCAATCAAGAGCAGGTCTGCCGAGACCGGCTTTTGTTGAATAATATTTCTTCGCTGCCTGCGCCATGCCTGCAAGTTCCGGCGCAGTTTCACCGCGATAATGAATAAGACGCAGCAAGGCACTGATTTGCATGGGATCCGCCTGCCCTGTAAAGATTGTTGTGAACGCATCTTCGGCTTCATGCATTTCGAGAGGCCGGGTGTGACCAGCCTTGCGTCCGGTAATGCCTATATATTTTGCCAGCCGCAGAGCCGGATCATTCTCGTCCTGAATATTCGCAAATTGTGCTGCAAGTTGTTCAGGAGTCGGATGGTTTTCCAGCTCCACGACCTTACGAATACCGAGCGGCGGCGGTGCCACAATCGTGCTTGTGCGCTCCCAGCCATTTTTTCTCAGACAATGGGTTTCAACAGCATTACCGCTGTCAAAATTCATCAGTGCTTCCGTTTCATTGGCCAGACGGCGCAAGCGCCCGCGCAACGCCTCTGCCTTGGGTGTCGCTATCATATTGCGACCGGACCGAACAAAAATGGGGTCGTCGAATTTTTCTCGAATCTGACCTAGCAACCGGCTCATGGCGGCTGTACTTAACCCCATTTGTTTGGCTGCACCACCAACGCTGCCTTCGACAAGAAGTGCATCAAGCGCTATCAACAGCCGCAATTGGCCAAGCCTCAGGCTTTCACTTTCTACGTCCGCCTGCGTTTTCATACGCTTGCCAGTCATTGCTGCTTCATCCGTTCAGTTGCGTTTTCTGAAACTTGGAACTGTTATAAATCATGACGATTGACGTCACCTTCTTGCCATACATAAGGAGAGCTGAAAACTCAACTTTAATGGTGGTGAAAAATGACCAGCTTGTTTCGGGGATTGCGCACCTTTGGTTCGCAGAACAGGCAATTGGCCAGCAGGTCGCTTTTTGCAAAAGCGATCCTCGCCGGCACCTGCCTTTCAACAGCGTTTATTCTGAGCGGAGCGGCGTTCGCACAGACGGCAATGACGGCAGAAGAAGAAGTCGCAAAAAAGAAACAAGCTTCCGAACAAGTGAGTGCTGAGGGTGGGATTACACTCAACCAGATCGTTATATCGGCAACTGGCTTTGAGCAAAATATCACCGATGCTCCAGCAAGTATTTCTGTCGTGCCCGGCGAAGCACTCGAAAAAGGCGCTTATCGTGATCTTGGCGATGCATTGCGGGATGTTCAAGGCGTTGCCGTAACAGGCGCCGCTGCGGAACGTGACATCTTTATCCGCGGTCTTCCGGGCACTTATACGCTCATTCTCGTAGACGGAAAGCGCCAGAGCACGCGTGATGCCCGCACCAACGGCAATTCCGGTTTTGAGCAAAGCTTCCTGCCGCCAGCCAATGCGATTGACCGCATCGAAATTATTCGTGGTCCGATGTCATCGCTTTACGGCTCCGATGCTATGGGTGGCGTTATCAACGTTATCACCAAGAAAGTCGCGGACAAATGGAGTGGTTCGCTAAGCGTCGATACGACCATGCAGCAGCATTCCAAATATGGAAACTCCTATCAGGGGTCTTATTACATGACCGGCCCGCTTGTGCCCAACCTTGTTGGTGTTCAGCTTTGGGGACGCGGTATGAAGCGTCAGGAGGACCAGATTATCAATGGTACGCCTGAGCAAAAGGACATTGATATCACCGGTCGCGTGACAATCACGCCAAATGCCGACCATGACATTGTTTTAGAGGTCGGCAAGACACGTCTGCGTCGCGATTCAAGCGTCGGAAACAATATCGACCCGGTGCCGACGAGAGGGACGGCCCCCGTCGATACCTATAATCTGAATGATCGTAATCATTGGTCGATCAGCCACACCGGACGATGGGGGCCTACAACCTCCGACTTCTCCTTCCTTCAGGAAACATCTGAAAGAACAAATTTTAGCTGGAACAACACTCGCAGTGAGTTCGTAGAGAACCTTCGGTCGCCACACATCCGCAACTCTGTCCTGGACGGAAAATTCACAACCCCGTTCGAACTTTATGGCAACCATACGCTGGTGACAGGCGGTCAGTTTATCGAAGGCACGCTGACGGACCAGAATCCCGGTCGGCGGACCGGGCTTGATGAGCAGTTCACCATCAAGCAGTGGGCACTTTTTGCAGAAGATGAGTGGTGGATCACACCTGAATTTGCCTTAACCGGCGGCCTGCGCATGGACCATCATGAAATCTATGGTTCCCATTGGAGCCCACGTGGCTATGCAGTGTGGCATGCCACCGAGCAGCTCACTATCAAAGGCGGTATTTCAACAGGCTTCCGCGCACCGGAAATTCGCACGATTGCACCCGGTTACGCTTACACGACTGGCGGCGGAAATTGTACGTATGGTCCAAACGGCACATGCGGCGTCATCATCGGCGATCCGAATTTGCAGCCGGAAAAGAGCACGAGCTATGAAGCAAGTGTACTTTGGGACGACCAGCAGGGGCTGCGTCTGGGCGCAACCTACTTCTATACCGATTTTAAAGATAAGATCGCCAGCAATATCCAATATGACCCGAACACCGGCCTGCCGCTGCGTTGGGATCAGGATCCGAACTACGTGCTTTATTACAGCTACAACATTGATGATGCTGTGATTCAGGGCGTGGAACTCACAGCGGACTGGGAAGCAACTGACACGATCAAACTTCGTGCAAACTATACCTATACCCATTCCGAACAAAAAACCGGTGAATATGCAGGACTGCCGCTGGCTCGTACTCCAAAGCATATGGCCAGCATTCGCGCCGACTGGGAAACGCCCGTCGAAGGCTTAACGGCATGGACGGCAGGTAATTATCATGGTGACGAAATCAATGCCGGTTTGCGCATCGGCACGGTCGGTGAGCCTTATGCCTATAACCAACGAGGCGACGTGATTGCTCGCAAGTACAAGGGCTACGCAACCCTTGATCTCGGCGGGTCCTATGAATTCAGTGAGAACGTGACGCTGAACGCAGCCGTCTACAACATCTTCGACAAGAAGGTCACGGTTGATGAAACAAACAATGTCGTTGAAGGCCGTCGTCTTTGGCTCGGCATGACATCACGCTTCTGATGCTCAGTTTGACGCCAGCTTCTTTGGGCTGGCGTCATTTTTATGGAATGGGTGCTCGTATGAGCGGAATGAAAAAAACAATTCTGAAAGTTTGCTTCATGCTTGGGAGCATCCTCGTGAGCGCTATCGCGCAGGCAGACACACCGCAAGTCAGCGCCTTTGACATGCAAGCCAACGGTATCGACTATCGAATTTTTGTTGCCGCACCCGCTAAAAAAGCGCCTGCAGAAGGTTTTCCTGTCATCTATATGACGGATGGCAATCGAATGCTGCCAATCGCAGCAAAACTGATGGGAGAAAATCCGAAGCTCGAAGCCGTATTTGTCGGCATTGGCTATCCGACTGACGACAAGGACGAAATCGTCCGCTTGCGCTATTTTGATCTCACGCCTCCGACGCCTGATGATCTCATCCCCGTCCAGACCAATATTCCAAAAACAGGCGGTCGCGACGCATTCTTCGATTTCATCAATCATCAGGTAAAGGCTGAAATTGAAAGCCGGTTTCCTATCGATCCAACCAGACAAGCGCTGTTTGGGCATTCGCTTGGTGGGCTTTTCACACTTTACGCGCTGTTTAATCATGCAGATTCATTTCAGTCTTATGCTGCCGCAGACCCTTCGATATGGTGGAACGGTCGCTCTATTCTTGCCGATAAAGATCGGTTCGTGGAGGCTTTCAAAGCCAATCCAAAACCGATGCGGTTGCTGGTTGAATCGTCCGGCAAGCGCGGCGAACGTCCGGGCCGGACAAAAGAAGAAATCAAGCACCTGAAGAAGTTGCGCAGTGGGCCATCTGGCGCAGATATTCAAACCGAGTTGAAACAACTGCCCGATTTTGAAGCCGCTTATCGTCGTTTCGATAATGAAAGCCACGGCTCAATGATTCCCCTAACCGTTGAAGACAGTTTGAAATTCATTCTGCTCAATGAGAGTCCAAGCGCACAAAACAACTGAATTATAACCTTCCGGCTTTGACTGACATAAAACCGGACTATAAAGCACAGGATTGACGAAAGGATTGAACGCTATGCTGAAATTCAGCCGACACTTTTCCCGTCTATGCGGCGCAGCACTTGTTGCAACAGCACTTGCCTCCAGCGCAAACGCCGCCGATATCGCCTTAAAACATGCGCAGGGCGAAACCACGGTTGCGACCAATCCTGAAAGAGTTGTGGTTTTTGATTTTGCGACACTCGACAATCTTGACCGCCTCGGCGTCAAAATAATCGGTGTTCCGACCGGCATTGCTTACCCGGAATACCTCAAAAAATATGAAAGCGCTGATTACACCAAAGTCGGCACATTGTTCGAACCCGATTACGAAGCGGTCAATGCCGCAGAGCCTGACCTAATCATTGTCGGTGGTCGCTCGGCTGCGAAATATGGCGAACTTGCAAAGATCGCACCAACAATCGACCTCACCGTCCCGGCCAAGGAATTTATTTCCGGTACCGAAGCCAATATCGAAAAGCTCGGCAAGGTTTTCGCTAAGGAAACGGAAGCCAAAGCGGAAGTTGATAAGCTCAACAGCGAACTTGCTGCGCTGAAAGAAAAGACCAAGGGCAAAGGCAACGGCCTGATGATCCTGACCTCCGGCGGCAAAATCAGTGCCTATGGTCCCGGCTCACGGTTTGGCATGCTGCATGACAGTTTCGGCATCGAAGCAGCAGCCCCCGATCTTTCTGTGGGCAATCACGGCCAGCCAGTCAGCTCGGAATTTATTCTCGAAACCAATCCGGATTGGCTTTTCGTGCTTGACCGCGATGCGGCCATTGGTCGTGAAGGCACCTCCGCCAAGCAATTGCTCGACAACGAACTCGTGCGTCAGACCAATGCCTGGAAGAACGATCAGGTCGTCTATCTCAATGCACAAAACTGGTATCTCGTTGGCGGTGGCCTCGGTGCGCTTCACAGCACGATCCAGCAACTGTCTGAAGCCTTTGACAAAGCAAAATAAGCAATAACGTCTTACCCAGTCAGTCGGGAAAGCCCGGCTGACAAGGCAAAAATACAGGAATTCCTTGTGAAGGCACTTGCCGCAGCCATAATTGTTGTCGTCATACTGGCCTTCGTCAGCCTGTTCATCGGCGTCAGTGATGTATCACTCAGCACACTTTTGGGTGCCAACAGCACTGATCGCGCGGCAGAAGTGCTGCTGATCAGCCGCATACCGCGCACGCTTGCGATCATTCTCGCAGGCATGTCGATGGCTGTTGCGGGCATGATTATGCAGATGCTGACCCGCAATCGTTTCGTGGAACCTTCAACAGCCGGTACGGTTGAATCGGCAAGTCTCGGCATCCTGCTGGTCATTCTTTTCGCCCCCGACACACCGGTTTTCGGTAAAATGCTTGTGGCTTCTGCCACGGCCCTTGCAGGCACAGCGCTTTTTCTGCGTATCCTGCGCAGTATTCCCCTGCGCTCGGTTCTCGTTGTACCGCTTGTCGGCATCATGCTCGGCGGTGTTATCAGTGCGGTGACGACTTTCATCGCCTATCGTTTTGATCTTCTGCAATCGCTTAATTCGTGGACAACGGGCGACTTCTCCGGTGTTCTGCGCGGACGCTACGAATTGCTATGGCTCTCTTTTTTCCTAACCGTCATTGCTTATATCGCCGCTGATCGTTTCACGGTTGCTGGCATGGGTGAGGATTTCACGACCAATCTTGGCCTCAACTATCGCCGTGTCGTAACGCTCGGGCTCGTCATTGTTTCGATGGTCAGTGCCAGTGTGGTCGTGACGGTTGGCATGATTCCGTTTCTGGGTCTGATCGTACCGAATGTGGTGAGCATGTTCATTGGCGATAACATGCGCCGTGCTGTGCCATGGGTGGCCGTGCTTGGCGCAGGACTTGTCCTCGCCTGCGATATCGTCGGGCGCCTGATCCGCTTTCCTTATGAAATTCCCATAGGCACGATGATGGGCGTCGTTGGCAGTGCAATCTTCCTCTATCTGCTTTTGCGCCGAGGATCACGCCTTGCTTAAACGTTCCGGCTTTATCACCCTGCTTCTCGCATTGCTTGCCCTTGTATCCTGTGTTGCCTTCATGACACTTGGTGCAAAAGGCAGCTGGTCTTTCATCCTCACCTTCCGCGGCACAAAGCTTGCGGCCATGGTGCTGGTTGCCTATTCAATTGCTGTCTCAACCGTGCTGTTTCAAACCGTCACCAACAACCGCATTCTCACACCCTCCATCATGGGATTTGATGCGCTATATATTTTGATCCAGACAATTGCAGTTTTCGCCTTTGGTGCCATTCATGTAAACGGTCTTGGTCCCAATGTGCGCTTCTTCGCCGAAACAGCAATCATGGTGGTTTTTGCAAGCACACTTTATTCGTGGCTGTTTTCCAAGGCTTCACGCAGCCTGCACCTCGTCATGCTGGTCGGAATTGTGTTTGGAGTCTTCTTCCGCAGCCTGTCAAACCTTATGCAGCGCATGATTGACCCCAACGAATTTGCAGTGCTGCAGGACCGTTTCTTTGCAAGTTTCAACAGCGTCAATGCGGATATTCTTCTGCTCGCGGCGATCATCGTGGCCGTCGTCACGCTTTACGGTCTGCGCTTTCTCAATGTGTTCGATATTCTGGCGCTTGGCCGTGATCCGGCAATCAATCTGGGTGTTGATTACAGCCGCGTGGTGCATCGTATTCTGCTGATTGTCACAGTCCTCGTATCGGTATCAACGGCGCTTGTTGGCCCGATAACTTTCTTTGGCCTGCTGGTCGCAAATCTCGCTTATATGATTGCGGGATCATCCAAGCACCGTATCGTAATGCCGATTGCAATATTGTTCGCAATCCTTTGCATCGTCGGCGGTCAAACCATTCTTGAACGCGTGTTCTCGTTCAACACCGCACTGAGCGTCATCATCGAATTTCTGGGTGGACTCGTCTTTATTATCCTTCTCGTCAGGGGGAACGCACGTTGATTGAAATAAATCAGGTCAGCAAATCCTACAGCGATGCCATCGTCGTCGATAATGTAACACTGCAAATACCCGCACGCGGTATTACCTCCATCATCGGACCGAATGGCGCGGGAAAGTCGACTTTGCTCTCCATGGTCAGCCGCTTGCTGCCCATGGATAAAGGCCGAGTTGCGATTGATGGGCTCGATGTTTCCACGACACCCGGCGAAGTTCTTGCGAAACGGCTTTCCATTCTGCGACAGGAAAATGCGATCAATTCACGCCTTACCGTGCGGGATCTCGTGACTTTCGGGCGTTATCCGCATTCAAAAGGACGCCCAACCCGTGAAGATCTCGATCATGTTGAGCAGGCAATCAGCTATCTGGGGCTTGATGAATTTGGAGAGCGTTTTCTGGATGAGCTTTCCGGTGGCCAGCGCCAGCGCGCATTCGTGGCAATGGTTCTTTGCCAGAATACAGATTACGTTCTCTTGGACGAACCACTTAACAATCTCGACATGAAACATTCAGCGTCAATGATGAAATTATTACGGTGTGCAGCGGACGAGCTGGGCAAGACAGTGGTGCTTGTGCTGCATGACATCAATTTCGCATCCTGTTATTCGGACCATATCGTTGCCATGCGCAAGGGCAAGGTCGTGCATCAAGGATCGCCGGAAGAACTCATTCAGCAGGATATTCTGCGCGATATTTATGAGATGGAGATTGCCGTCGAGATGATCGGCGGCAACCGTATTGGCATCTACTATCTTTGATTATGCAACGAGCTTGCTCGGGAAAAGCAGCTGCAAAGCATCATAGGCTGAGAGAACGGTTTCCATCTGTGCTGTATGGCCTTTAACAAAAGCATCGCCATAGATGGTTTCGTCCGGATATTCAGTGATCAGCGTCAGCGGAACCGTGTGACGATCATCGACGCCAACCAGACATGGAAAACCGTTGATGATGCGGAAGCCCGTTTCGCCAGCATGTTGCTCGAAAAGCTTAATCTGCGCATCATTGTAGTCAAGAAGACCATCAATGGCACCAAGATGCCTGGTCACATGATCCATCAGCTGTTCAGCTTCTCTTTCCCATGATGCATGATGACGAATAATCAGGAAAAAGCCCTTTGGCAGCGTCCACATGGCAAAGGAACGTGGAACATAGCCTGACAATGGGCGTGTCCATTCATGCGATGGATAGCCATGCAGATTGACGTGAAGCTTGGCACCTGTAAGTGCCTCTGCCTCTACGCGGATCGCTTTCTCATAAAGCCCATCGCCAGTGCGATATTCGAGATCATCACCCAAAGCCGTGTAGCGCGATGCATGATGCATATGGTGCGGCTGCAAAACGCACAGACGCTTATGAATTTCATATCCGTCCGGGTTTTCCTGCGGCGAGATGGTAAAATGTCCGCCATCACGTGCAGCAAGACGATTTGCTGCCCGCAAGGCACCGACAACGCCTGTCGTCTCATTGGCATGCTGACCAGCACTGATCATCATCGGTGTTTCGTGGCCCGATACATAGGTGGCGCGCACTGTGCGCCCTGCACGTGTCTTCGCTTCAAAAGGCGATCCGCCAAGTTTCGCGATTTCACGGCGTATCTGATCAGCGGAAAGGGGAGCCTGCGCATTTTCCAAAACCTGCTCGGCAGTCAGCGCATCAGCTGTTGCAAGCGGACGTGTTTCCACTTTCACCACCGGACCAGCATCGCGAAAACGCACCTCCGGCACGATTTGCCCCGGCTGCAAGCCACGATCACCGACCGGGCGGCCAGACTTTTTCTGAAAAACTTCGAGCAACGAGAAATAAATATCCTCGTGCAGAGCTTCCGTCAGGCTCAAAGCCTCTTCATCATAGGGCAGACGGCGATCAGTAATCGGCAGACTGACCGAAATGTTCAGCTCTTCGAAGTAAGGTTCACCCCTGCCCCAATCATGGGTCGCAATGGTCGAAATCGTATCGTGAAACAGCTTTTCATAGGCTGTCTCGAAGCGTGCACTTTCAATACGACCGTCATGCTCGACGATCAGCCAGCCAGTTGGTGAAACAAGCGTTTCGCCGATAAAATCTTCATGCACACGATTGGGAGCGAAAACGCGATGAGTTTCGCTGCGGCCACCGGTAAATGTCAGATCGACTTCATAGAAGAAATCATCCTTACCGGATGCGCTGAAACTGATCTTTACATCTGGAAGGAGTGCTGACAGCGGATATGTTTCCAGCAAAAAGCGGTTCTCGACACAATTGTCATGGCGCGGATAGCGAATTGTTGCAGCCTTAAGGGTTGCCCCATCCACCTCTTCCAGAAAGAAATGCAGAAGCGGCTTATAAGACGAACGCAGGCGCGCCTCAATGCCTGCCTCACGCAATTTCGTTTCCGCAGCAAAGCGGCTTGGCTGATCATCGAACAGCCATCCCTCTAACTTAGCTCCGCGCATTTCCGGCTTTGAAAAGCGTTCGATCAACACATCAATTGAACGCTGGTAGGTCTTTTCAAAAATTACGCTCATCGTGAAGTCCTGCCGGTTGGATCAAGACTATCGCGCAGCCAGTCACCCAGAAGGTTGAGGCCAAGCACCGTGAAAAGGATTGCGAGGCCGGGGAAAAGGCTTACCCACCATGCCGTCTGAAGATAGGTACGGCCATCGGCCAGCATGCCACCCCAGCTAGGAATGGTTGAATCAATACCAAAACCGAGGAACGTCAGGCTTGATTCAAGCAGAATGTTATTGGCGACATTGAGCGTCATCAAAACGATAACAGGCCCCATAAGGTTTGGCAGCAGATGCTGGAAGATGATGCGCCAGTCTTTAACGCCGATGGAACGCGCTGAGAGGATAAATTCGCGCTCACGCAGCGACAAAACTGAGCCGCGCACCAGTCGCGCATATTGCACACATTGTGAAACGATCAGCAGGATGATTGTGTTGACCAACCCGCCACCGAGAATAGCCATGAAGGTGATTGCGAGCAGGATGAATGGCATTGCCAGCTGCACATCAACAAACCGCATCAGTGCCATGTCCCAGAAGCCGCGATAATAGCCTGCAACCAGCCCCATGATCGTACCGATGATCACCGAACCAATCACAGAGACAAAGCCAACGAACAACGAAATTTTGCCGCCGATAATGACGCGTGCCAGCACGTCACGTCCGAGCGGATCGGTTCCGAAAATATGCGCAGGATTCACAAATGGCGGCGTCAGACGTGCCAGAAGATCCACCTTGTTCGCGCCAGCCGGGAACAGATAACCGGAGAAGATAACGGCAAAACAGATGCCGCCTGTCAGCAGAAAGCCGACAATGAATTCCATGGTTGCGAAGCGTGAAAGCCGAAGGTTTGAGGTCTTTTTAACCGCTTGTGTAGCCATTGCTCTACTCCGTCCGAATACGCGGATCGACAAGGCCATATGCAATGTCTACCAGAAGATTGACGCCGATAATCATCATCGAAAGAATGGCAATCGTTGCCTGAAGAACCGGATAATCGCGGCCACCAACTGCATCAAAGGCAAGCGTGCCCATGCCCGGCCAATTGAACACTTTTTCAATGACCACGATGCCGCCCAAAAGACCACCAAACTGAAGACCAATGAATGTAATCAGCGGAATGGCGCAATTACGAAGAGCGTGCTTGTAAAGCACTTTGTTTTCACTCAGCCCCTTTGCGCGCGCCACCATAATATATTGCGATTGCAACGTTTCGAGCATCGAAGTGCGCACCAGACGGACATTGGTTGCCGTCAAAATAATGCCCATGGTCATTGCTGGCATAATGAAACTTGAGATACCGCTCATACCACTTGGTGGCAGCCATTGCAGCGAAATACCAAAAAGCAGAACCAGCATTGTCGCCAGCCAGAAATTCGGGAATGACAGGCCAACCAGTGAGCAAACACGGATAAGCTGGTCTGCCCATTTACCGCGCGAAACAGCTGCCTTGATGCCGAGTGGAATGGAGATCACAAGCGAGACAAACAGCGACGCGAACGCAAGCATCAGCGTTGCGGGCAAGGCTTTTCCGACTAGTACAGAAACCGGCGTACCGCCGAGGAAACTACGACCGAAGTCGAATGTGAGCAGCCCTTTGAGGAATTGCCAGTACTGAACGAGGAACGGTTGGTTCAAACCGAGCCCTTCTCGGATGCGCTCAAGATCAGCCTCTGTGACACTGCCCGCACCTTGCGTCAGCATCAGTGCAGGGTCACCCGTCAAGCGGATTGCATAGGCGACGAGCATCGTCATTGCGATCAGCACGAACAACGCCTGCAAAATTCGTTTTATCAGAAATCCGGCCACCAGAGCGCCTCCGAAATAAAGCGGCAAGCCGTTAACCGGCTTGCCGTATACATTTTGACTATTCTACAGTTACGTCTGTGAGGCGCAGACGGTTATCCGGTGCCGGCACAAAGTTCTTGACCCGCTTGTTCACGCCGTAAATCGCCTTGGAGCTATAAAGCGGCATTTCATATGCCTTATCAGCCGCATATTTGGCGATTTCCTGCAACATCTTTTCACGCTCACCGCGGTCGAGAACAGAGCGTTGCGCTTCGAGCATCTTGTCGAGCTGCTCGTCCTTTTCGTACGGGTTCCACTTCTCACCCGAATGATACATCGCGTAAGCCGTGTTATCGTAATCAAACGTCCAGCCGCCCCATTTCTGCTGGAACATAGCGCCGGTCTTGCCCTGTGGAATGACGTCATTCAGCAGCACATTCACGTCATATGGCTTGATGGTTGCATTGATACCAACCATTTGCAGGAAGCTTGCAACAGCCTGTGTCACTTCATTGAAGGTCGCATCATTACCACGAACGTCAATTTGCACCGTTGCGCCGGGCTGAACACCTGCTTCTTCGAGGAGCTTCTTGGCCTGATCAGGATCGTATGGCAGTGGCTTGAGTTCAGGATCGTAACCAAAAGACAATGCGCCCTGGAAGCTGGCAATTGGCTCTGCCTGACCGGCAAGGATCGACTGGATGATTGCATCGCGATCAACAGCCATAATCAAGGCTTTACGAACGCGCTCATCCTTTGTGATACCATCGCGCGTGTTAAAGCGCAGAGCATCGACAGTTGGACCAGCGGTTGTAACCAGTTCCAGATTTTCATCGCCTTCAATCGTCGGGATCATGCCGATTGGGATCGTTGGCGGAATAACGAGATCAACGCGACCGGCCTGAAGTTCCGCAACGGCAGTCGAAGGCTCTGTAATAAAGCGGTATTCAAGTTCTGAAATCTTTGGTGCGCCGCCCCAATGATCAGCAAAAGCCTCAAGTTTAATGTTTACCTTAGGCTCATAGGAAACAAACTTGAACGGACCAGTACCAACTGGATGCGTGTTGAAATAGTCCTCACCCTTTTCGGCGATATATTTCGGAGGCACGATCATTGCGCCATAGCCGGCAAGCTTGGTGATCAGCACCGGGTCAGGCGCTTTGAGGTGAAAATCAACGGTTTTGTCGTCAATCACTTCTACCTTTTCAATCGCCATATAATTGGAACGCTGCGGACCTTTTGCGCCTTCGTCACCAAGCAGACGATCAAAGGTGAACTTCACCGCTTCTGCGTTGAAGGGCTCGCCATCGTGAAACGTCACACCTTCACGCAGGTTGAAGCGGATGCGCTTGCCATCGTTCAGTTCTTCCCAAGAGGTCGCAAGGCCCGGTACGATTTTGAGATCAGGGCCGCGATAAACAAGGCCGTCAAAAATATTGGTTGCAACCGAAGCCCAGTTGACGAGAAACGTATCGATCGGATCCCAGCTACCCGGATCTTGCGGCGACGAAACAGTGAGCTTGCCTGCGGCGAAAGCCGGAGCCGATGCGATCACGGCGGCCGACAGAGCGGAAGCCAGAAGAGCGGCTTTCAGTGCTTTCTTTATCATTATTTTCCCCTTTGGGTTTGTTGGAGCATTTCCAGCAAAAGCGTGAAGCGGTTTTGCGTTGGATAATGCGATGGAAAAAGTTGCAGGAGTTCAGGCGCTTTCGGCAACGAAATGGCCTGGTGAAATCTCGCGGTGATTATAGATCGTCGGCTTTTCGTCGATCCGGCGCGTTGTGCTCGGAATTTCACCTTCAAGGGCTGCGCGCTCCGTACGCGCCGATGGATCGGCAACGGGAACGGCAGACAACAAACGCTGCGTATAAGGATGCGACGGCGTTTCAAAAACCTGCCGGCGCGAGCCAAGCTCCATGATTTGCCCAAGATAAAGCACAGCGACGCGATGGCTCATCTTTTCAACAACTGCCATGTCATGACTGATGAACAGATAGGCCAGTCCCTGCTCCTTTTGCAGATCCATAAACAGATTGATCACCTGCGCCTGAATGGAAACATCAAGCGCAGAAAGCGCTTCATCGGCAATGATCAGCTTCGGCTTTGAAGCAAGGGCTCGCGCAATACAGATACGCTGACGCTGACCGCCTGAAAACTCATGCGGATAACGCGAAGCATGTTCCGGGCCGAGGCCGACGCGTTCCAGCAACTCTGCCACCCGCGCATTGATCGCTTTGTTGTTATCAAGAAGGCCATGGGTGCGGATCGGTTCTGCGATGGAGAAGCCGACAGTCTTGCGCGGATCAAGCGAAGCGAACGGATCCTGAAAAATATATTGCACTTCGCGGCGCATCGCATAGCGCTCTTGCGCGCTCATCTGCGAATAGGCTTTGCCATTAAAACGAATATCGCCGGAGAGCGGTGATTGAAGCTGCTGGATCGTCCGGCCTATAGTCGATTTGCCCGAGCCGGATTCCCCAACAAGTGCCAGTGTTTCACCCGGATAAATGTCAAAAGCAACTTTTGAAACGGCATTGCAGACATGGGTGACTTTGCCGAACAGGTTTTTCTTGATCGGAAAGCGAACATAAAGATCATCAACAGCAAGAAGCGGCTTGTCGCTATAACGTGCGGTATCCTGAATGCGCTCTTCGCCTGACAGCACGGGCACACCATCGCGCATCATCATCACAGGCATACGCTTCGGAAACGTCTCGCCCGTCATACTGCCAAGTTTCGGAACAGCCGACAAAAGAGTCTGCGTGTAAGGGTGTTGAGGGGCTTCAAAGATACGGCCGACCGGGCCTTCTTCAACCTTCTTGCCCTTCCACATGACGACAACATCATCCGCCATTTCAGCCACCACACCCATATCATGCGTGATGAAAATGACAGCCATTTCGAGCTCTTTTTGCAAATCTTTAATAATATGAAGGATTTGGGCCTGAATGGTCACATCAAGTGCAGTGGTCGGTTCGTCAGCGATAAGCAACTTCGGGCGGCACGCAATGGCCATCGCGATCATCACGCGCTGACGCATACCGCCGGAAAGCTGATGTGGGTAACGCTTGAGAAGTCCTTCTGCATCCGGCAGGCGCACCATTTCCAGCAGACGCTTGCCTTCAGCCAGAGCAGCACTCTTTGACATACCTTCATGCAGCATCAGCACTTCTGAAATCTGGTTGCCGATGGTGAAGACCGGATTGAGCGAAGTCATCGGCTCCTGAAAGATCATCGCAATGTCTTTGCCGCGAATGCCGCGCATTGCTTTCTGATCGGCTTTCAGCAGATCGCGTTCACCTTCGGGACCATTAAACAAAATGCGCCCGTTGGGAAACTTTGCGCCGCTCATATCGGCAAGGCGCATGATCGAGAGTGAGGTGATCGACTTACCCGAGCCAGATTCTCCGACAACCGCCAGAGTACGCCCCGGCGACACCGAAAAACTCAGATCATCAACAACACGACTAGCTCCGAATTCAACACTCAGACCCTCAACCGACAGAAGAGGCTTGGACACAGTTCCGATCAAAATCGTTACTCTCTTATAGTGTTATCGCAGACCGCGTGGCCTGATTAAATGCACCTGACATGAAGCGCAGGAGAGCCGCCACTTCCGACAGCGTTTCTTCCGAAGGTCGGGCATTGGCTGTTGATTCAATCAACAAACGCTCTCGTATCTCCCGATAACGTTCGCAGGCCTCAGCCCCCTTCTCTGTAATTTTGACCGTCTTTTCCTTGGCTGCCTTGCCAGTGGTCAACAAGCCAGCTTTTTCGAGTTTACGGATCGCGTAAGTGGCAATGTGCGTGTCTTCGATATCAAGCACGAGACAAATATCAGCAAGCTTCTTCTCACGGCCACGATGACGGATCGAATGCAGAATCAGAACTTCAATCGGCGACAATCCGGGCATACCGGCAGCAGCCATGCAACGAACCATCCAACGCGAGAAAGCATGCGACGCAAGAATAAGCCCGTATTCAACTTCCGACATGCCGGGCGACCCGCCTTCGGCAAGGTGGGCAGAGGATACGATAGGACCCAGAGAAGCAACGGAACGCAGATGCTTTGGCAGAGAAACTTCATCGAAGCTCTGCTCATGCCCACTTGTCAGCGTTTCCGGCACAAACTCCATATCCCGATTGCTCCCCATTTCAATGCCCCCAGTTTGTTTGGATTTTATGTCACCATCTTATCGACATTTTGTCAATAAAGTGGAGCTATAAAATCTGTAATGATGGACTTGTCGACAATTTCAGATAAGGTGGCGCTGAATATCACTAAGAGAATACTGCGCTTTTCGCCCCAATACGCCTCTTGAAAGCCCGGTTCGCACGATATTTTAGAACCAGAAATCGCAAATTCCGATTATACGGATTGATATTGCGAAAAAAGATATAAAAATAGAAATAATTTCTCTATCATGCCTTATGGCTGCGATTTTCAACGCTACATTAGAATGGAATTCCTGTATTTTACATTTCATCGAATAATTTTACAGGTGGCCTCAAAATGAAGTTTGCAAAAATCCTCGCAACGGTCGGCGTTCTCCAGGCAGCCCTCCTCTCGACTGCACTTGCAGGCGAAAATCTAGACGCAATCAAAGCAGACGGTGTGCTCAAGATCGGCACAGAAGGCACCTATGCGCCATTCACCTATCACGATAAAGACAACAAGCTCGTTGGCTTTGACGTGGAAATCGGTGAAGCCGTCGCTCAGAAGCTCGGCGTAAAACCGGAATTCGTTGAAGGCAAATGGGATGGCCTGATTGCTGGCCTCGATTCCAAGCGGTATGACGCCGTTATCAATCAGGTTGGCATCACAGAAGAGCGCCAGAAGAAGTTCAACTTCTCCAATCCTTATATCGTTTCCAAAGTCGTTCTGATCGTCAATGACAAGAATGACACGATCAAAGACTTCGCCGACCTGAAAGGCAAAAAGTCAGCACAGTCGCTGACCAGCAATTATGGCAAGATCGCGAAGGAAGCTGGCGCGGAGCTCGTCGCGACCGACGGTTTTGACCAGTCGATCCAGCTTGTCTTGACGGGTCGCGCTGACGCCACGCTGAATGACAGCCTGTCATATCTGGATTTCAAAAAGCAGCAGCCAAACGCGCCAGTGAAAGTTGTTGCTGAAAAGAAAAATGCAGATGCTTCAGGAATTATCGTGCGCAAGGGCGACGATGATCTGGTTGCAGCACTCAACAAGGCACTCGACGAAATCAAGGCTGACGGCACTTACGAAAAAATTTCGCAGAAATATTTCGGTCAGGACGTTTCCAAGTAAGCTTTAGAGAATCGTCGCAAAGAAGCCGGAACGTGTTTCCGGCTTCCTTTCGTTGTGCATATATAGAATCTGTTTCGTCACATCTATTCCCTGAGTTTAATATTTAAGGATCGAACACGTGCCCGACTGGCTTCAACTCATGGCGGATTCACTGCCCACCCTGCTCTGGGCTGGGCTCAAGTTCACGATCCCTCTGACAATTCTGTCGTTTATTTTCGGACTGTCGCTCGGATTGCTGACCGCGCTGGTACGTCTGTTTGCACCAGTCTGGGTATCGTTTGTTGCGCGTTTCTACGTATGGATATTTCGCGGAACGCCTTTGTTGGTACAGCTATTCGTGATTTTTTACGGCTTACCAAGCGCGGGCATCTATCTTGATGCCTTTCCCGCAGCGGTGATCGGGTTTTCGCTCAATGTCGGCGCCTATAGTTCCGAAGTTATCCGTGCGGTTATCTCTTCAGTACCCAAAGGTCAGTGGGAAGCCGCCTATTCCATCGGCATGAGCTGGCGTCAGGCGCTGACCCGCACCATTCTGCCGCAAGCAACTCGCACAGCTGTGCCGCCCTTGTCGAACACCTTTATTTCGCTGGTAAAAGACACCTCGCTCGCCGCAGCCATCACGGTGCCTGAGCTTTTCCAGTCAGCACAGCGCATCGTCGCAACAACCTATGAACCGCTCATCCTCTACATAGAAGCCGCACTCATCTATCTGGCATTGAGCACCATCCTGTCCAACCTTCAGGCAAGACTGGAAAAACGCTTCAGGCGCTATGGTGGAACGATGGAGACAAACGCATGATCGAGCTGAAAAACATCGTAAAAAGCTTCGATAATGTTGTAATCCTCAACGACATTAACGTGAAGATTGCCGAAGGCACGGTAACGGCTCTCGTTGGCCCGTCGGGCGGTGGCAAGAGCACCTTGCTGCGCTGTATCAACCTGCTGGAAATTCCCAATTCCGGCACACTTATCATCGGCGGGCAGAGCATCACGCTTGACCCGGATCGCAAGCCGAGTTGGCAGGCAATCCAGTCCGTCCGCCGCCAGACGGGTATGGTATTCCAGAATTTCCAGCTTTTCCCGCACCAGACAGCAATTCAGAACGTCATGGAAGGGCTCGTCACAGTTCTCAAATGGCCAAAGGAAAAGGCCAGAGAACGGGCAATGGAACTGCTGACAAAAGTTGGCATGGCGCACAAAGCCGATGCGTGGCCAGCAACGCTCTCGGGTGGCCAGCAGCAGCGTGTTGCCATTGCGCGTGCACTTGCGCCTTCTCCGCGTGTTCTTCTGTGTGACGAACCAACGTCGGCTCTTGATCCAGAGCTCGCATCCGAAGTGGTGGATGTCCTGAGCAAGCTGGCCAAGGAAGGCACCACAATGGTTGTGGCAACCCATGATCTGCGTCTTGCCTCAAAGATTGCGCAAAATGTCGTGTTTCTGGAAGCGGGTTCGATTGTGGAAACTGGAAGTGCGCACGATATTTTCGTCAATCCGGCACGTGAACGCACAAAACAATTTGTGGCGACGATCAACGCAGCGCACAGCTACGACATCTAAACAGGCTCAAGCATCGCCCCAAAATCGAGGATCATTTTTTGGGCGATGCTTCGATTCAATAAGGGAGCGCATTTTTATGCGTCCCAATGGGCGCAACGGGTTAGAAGGGCTTCCGTTCTGCAAGGCCCTTTGTCCTATAAGTAATTTTAAATTCATTCGCGGTTTTATCGATTTTCCAACACCACTTTCCTGCCTGCCCCTTGGTAAATGTCCAAAGCACTGCTACATTAAGCACAACGTAAAAATTGAAGCGCCATGCTTGCGTCCTTTCAGGTTCGCGCGGCGCCATAAGGATAGAAACCTTGAAAAACCCCGAGGAGCGCCCTGCAGGATTGGCGCAACAAGGGGCGTCCGGCGGACAAACGGGCAATACACAGACCCGGAATCCGTCCGAGAACGGCAAGCGCAAACAGCGCAAGCAAGCCGTTCCAGAAGTCGGCAAGGCATCCAGCGCCTCCGAACAAGGACGCTCAGACACTGAAAACAAGGGCTCTCAAAGCCAGCGTAAACGCGCGCGCCGCCGCAATCGCGGCAAGGCTTCTCGTGATGCGCAGACGCCTGTGCAAAAGCTGGCTGTTGCAGCCCCTCCCGGGGCTGACGCAAAATCTGCCGAAGGCAAACCCGCTGGAAAGCTATCGAATCGTCGCCGACGCGCCCGCAAGAAAAAGCAGGCACGTCAGCAAGCGGGAGCACCCGCGCACACTGACAACGCAACGAAGGCACAAAGCACTGCTCCGCGCTCTGACAGCGCCGCAGTCCAGCCGCCCAAGCGCTACAATGCTGGTGCACACACCTTGCGCGCCAATGTGCAGGAAGCGCCACTTTATGCAGCACTTGATCTTGGCACCAACAACTGCCGCCTTCTGATCGCGTCACCTACCCGTCCCGGCCAGTTTCGCGTGGTGGACGCATTTTCACGAATCGTCCGTCTTGGTGAAGGTTTGAGCGCAACAGGTCGATTGAGCGAGCATGCCATGCAGCGCGCGATTGATGCGCTCAAAATCTGCCGGGATAAACTTGCGGCACGCAAGATCAGGCGGTCCCGCCTGATCGCGACCGAGGCCTGTCGGGCAGCGGAAAATGGCGAGGCGTTTCTTAATCGCGTTCGTCAGGAAACAGGGCTTGAGCTGGAGATCGTTGATCGTCAGACAGAAGCGCGCCTTGCTGTGTCGGGCTGTGGAACCCTTGTGGCGCGCGAAACGGAAGCGGTTGTATTGTTCGATATTGGCGGCGGTTCTTCGGAAATTGCCTTAATCGACATATCGCAGCGTCGCTCGCCCCGTTTGGCCGAGCATATCATGGCATGGACATCACTTCCGGTCGGCGTGGTTACGCTTGCCGAGCGTTTTGGAGGACGCGATGTCACGGAAGCAAGTTTTAACGCAATGGTGGAGCATGTAACGGAGCTGTTATCCAGTTTTTCCGAACGCCATTGCCTTGGCAGTCTTGCAACCAGCCCGCGTTTTCATCTTCTGGGCACCTCCGGCACAGTTACGACGCTTGCAGGCATTCATCTTGGGCTTGAACGCTATGATCGTCGTCGGGTGGATGGCATGTGGATGAATTCCGATGACGTTACACAGATGACGAGCCGCCTTTTGTCATGGGATTTCAACGCCCGCGTTGCCAATCCCTGCATTGGCGCGGACCGCGCAGATCTCGTTCTTGCTGGCTGTGCTATTCTTGATGCCATTCGCAATGTATGGCCGAGTGAAAAACTTCTTGTTGCTGATCGCGGTTTGCGCGAAGGCATATTGACCGAACTCATGTCGCGTGACGGTGCCTGGCGCCATAACCGCGCTCAGATCGCCAAGACCGGCGGCAAACCCGACTTAAGAAACAGGCATTAAAGATGAGCAAAGCAGGCGGAAACAAGGGCGGCACGAAAACCGGCGGACGCGGTGGCGCTGGCACAAGCAATCTTCGTGTTCGCGTGAAGAAAAAAGCCGGGACCATCAAGGAATCGTCGCGTCGCTGGCTGGAGCGACATCTCAACGACCCTTACGTTCACAAATCAAAGAAGGACGGCTATCGCTCACGTGCAGCTTATAAACTCATTGAGATTAATGATCGCTATGACCTGTTGAAAAAGGGCCAGCGTATTATCGATCTGGGTGCAGCCCCCGGCGGCTGGTCGCAGATTGCCGCCAAAATTGTTGGCTCAACCGATGAAAACCCGTTGGTTGTCGGCATTGACTATCTGCATGTTGATCCACTGCCCGGCGTCATTTTGCTTGAGATGGATTTTCTCGATGATACCGCTCCCGACAAACTTATGGAATCGCTGGGTGACAAGCCAGATCTGGTCATTTCCGATATGGCAGCGCCCACCACCGGGCACCGTCGTACCGACCATCTTCGCACCGTCCATCTGTGCGAAGTTGCGGCAGACTTTGCAGTTTCCGTGCTGAAACCGGGCGGGCATTTTCTCACCAAAACGTTCCAGGGTGGCACCGAAAACGATTTGCTGGCCATGCTGAAACAGAAATTCAAATCCGTACACCACATCAAGCCGCCAGCGTCGCGTGCGGAATCTGTCGAGCTTTATCTGCTGGCCCGCGATTTTAAAGGCTGACTTTATTTTCCGGCAATGCTGTCCGCAGCTTCGGCTGCAACAGCTTCGCGGGTCTTTTTTCTGTTTGTAACAGGCGTGGATAATTCATGGCCTGCATCGGGTGAGAGCCTTACAAACCAGAAGAAAGCCATCGCGGAAACAGCGGCAACCACGAAAAACGCGATATGGAAGTCGGCCAGCTCCAGCCCTTTTCCACGCAAACCCGTGCTCATTTCCAGAATACCGCCTGCAAGAGCCACGCCAAGAGCAATGGAAACCTGTTGCGCGACTGCGGTGATGGGGGTTGCCTGGCTGGTCTTGTCATCCGGGATCTCCGCAAAAGCCAGCGCATTTACGCCCGTGAAAAACAACGAACGGAAAAAACCACCAATCAGCAGAAACCCAATAATTAAACCATAAGGCATATCGGGGAAGAAAACCCCATTGGCTGCAATGAAAAATGCTGAAATCAGTGAACCATACATCAGGGTTCGGCGAAACCCGAACAGGTTGAAAACGCGTCTGGCACCAAATTTCATGCTGATAGCGCCAATGGCCGAAACGAACGTCATCATGCCGGACTGAAACGGCGTCATGCCGAAACCGAGCTGGAACATGAGCGGCAGCAGAAAGGGAATTGCTCCAATGCCAAAGCGGAAAACACTGCCGCCCAGAACAGCCGAACGAAACACCTGATTGTCGAAGAGTTTCAGATTGAGAAGTGCATGTTCGTTATGCCGCGCATGGATAATGTAGCCAATCGTCGAGGCCAGTCCAATAGCAACGATGATCAGACCGATCACCGGAGGCAGCGCTGGCAAGCTTACAACAGACAAACCAAACACCACCCCTGACATTGCAATACCAGAGAGCAAAAAGCCGGCCCAGTCGAGTGGCTTTAAAATGCGCTCGTCATTGTCCGGCAAAAAACGGGTCGCAAACCCGATACCCAATATTCCAATCGGCACATTAATCAGAAATATCCAGTGCCAGGAGAAAAAGGTTGTAATGAAGCCACCGACCGGGGGGCCAACCAATGGCCCAACCATTGCTGGGACTGTCAGCCACGCCATCGCAGACACAAGTTCACTTCGCGGAGTTGAGCGCACAAGCACCAGACGCCCCACAGGCGTCATCATTGCACCGCCCATCCCTTGCAGAAAACGCGACACGACAAATGCAGCAAGCGAGTTTGAAGCAGCACATGCCACAGAACCAACCACAAATATCGCAATTGCCGCTCTGAACACGTTTTTCGCGCCGAATCGATCAGCCATCCATCCGCTGACCGGAATGAACACCGCAAGCGAAACCAGATATGCGGTCAATGCCAGCTTTAAAGCGATTGGGCTTGTGCCAATATCAGCAGCGATGGCGGGAAGCGATGTAGAAATAACATTCGAATCCATATGCTCCATGAAAAGAGCAATTGCCAGCACGAGAGGAACGATGCGGTTCACGACTAAATCCGAATAAAAGCAGTTACTTAAATACTGCCATTAATAATTGTCTCACGCGCTTTATTTATAGAGAACTCGAAATTTTCCAAGCAATTGTATGTAACAATGCGGTGAGTATAGGATAATTTACACGCAAGAGCCTTGCGATGAAAAGTGGCAACCGCTTCCCCATAATGAAATATGTAAAAACAAAGAGATAGAGCGTCCGATTCAGCGCACGGCATGTTGGCAGCATGTTCAAAGACACCTCACGCAATCTTTCATTCGTTCACATTTGTGTAAAATGGGTTGCGCATCGCGTAACAGGCTGTTACATTTCGTTATAGTTCTCGTGCTTTAGAATCCGATGTGGAGGCGTCGCGGTTCAAGGAGGTAGAAAATGAATGACATTACAAGAACAGCCATCGTTTATGGAATGATGATCATTTCGTTGAATACAGCGCTGGCAATTGGTCTTCTTGGGCTGGACTTTCTGCGATAACCGCTGCGTCCGTGAAGTTTTATTTGCCCTCCAGGCAAGTCTTAAAAGAGTGTTCCTGCAATTTGCAGGAACACTCTTTTCATTTGTAAAGCATGCCGCGGAAAAGTGGGAGCCGCCTTCGCGGGGAAAGCACTCTACCCGACTGATTTCTATTCTCGCTACGATCCGAGAATAGATGTCGTGCAAACACCCTTAAGCAGTTTCTTCTTCAGAATTTCATTATGGTCATACGCACCTGCATGCGCCGTCCCAGATCCAGTCGCCGCGAATGCCATTCCAGGGATTTGCCTGCAAAAGCTCAAAGTGTGTGACTGTCATGACTACCGAATACGCTCTTCGCTCTTTGGATCGAAAAACACCGACTTATCCAGATTAAACGCAAGCGGTGAGCGCTGCCCGGCATCAATCCGCGCATCCGCACGCAACCGCGCAACCACTTGCTTTCCACCGATGCGCGTCACTGCAAAAGTATCGGAACCAGCAGGTTCGACCACGTCAATGAGGCAATTCCCTTCGACAACAGAACGCGCATTGCGATCCGCGCCATCGGGATCGGTCAACGCTTCTGGACGGATGCCGAAGATGATTTCCTTGCCGACATGATCAACAAGAGTTTTCGGCGCATTCTTGACAGGGAGCTTCAAGACCTCCCCGTCGCCCTGCTTGAGCAGAATGGCAAGCTCCTCTCCATTTTTCTCGACGCTCGCATAAAGAAGGTTCATGGCAGGCGAGCCCATGAAATCGGCAACAAACATATTGGTGGGATTGTTATAAATTTCGGCGGGCGTCCCGAACTGCTGCAAGATTCCGTCCTTGAGGACCGCAATCTTGCTTGCAAGCGTCATCGCTTCGATCTGATCATGCGTGACATAAACGATCGTGGTCTTCATGCGATGATGCAAACGCTTTATCTCTGTACGCATATCGACACGCAGCTTGGCATCAAGATTTGACAAGGGTTCATCGAACAGAAAGACCTGCGGGTTGCGCACCAGAGCGCGCCCCATCGCAACGCGCTGACGCTGACCGCCGGAAAGCTGGCTTGGTTTGCGATCAAGAAGATGACCGATTTGCAGAATATCGGCGACTTCCTGAATGGCCTTTTCACGTTCAGCCTTCGGTACTTTGCGAATTTCCATACCAAAAGCGATATTGCCGCCCACGGTCATGTTTGGATAAAGCGCATAGGATTGAAACACCATCGCGATATCGCGCTGCGAAGGATGCAGACCTGATACTGAGCGACCATTAATCGAAATATCACCAGACGTAATGGGCTCAAGACCGGCAATCGTGTTGAGCAAAGTGGACTTGCCGCAACCCGAAGGGCCAACCAGCACAAGAAATCCGCCTTCCTCAATTTCGATATTGATGTCCTTGAGCACGGAGACGCTGCCATAGGCCTTGTAGAGATTGGAGATTTTCAAAAATGACATATGAGACTTATCCCTTAACGGCACCGGACATCAGACCGCGCACGAAGTAGCGCCCGGAAACGATGTAAACGATCAGCGTCGGAAGAGCGGCCAGAATGGCTGCTGCAAAGTGAACGTTATATTCCTTGACGCCAGTGGAGGAGGAAACGAGATTGTTGAGTGCGACCGTCATAGGCGTTGAATGTGCGCCTGAAAAAGAAGCACCGAACAAAAAGTCGTTCCAGATATTGGTGAACTGCCAAATAACCGAGACGACAATGATCGGGCCTGAGGATGGAAGAAGAATGCGCCAGAAAATCTGGAAGAAACTTGCTCCATCAATCTGCGCAGCCCGCACCAGCTCGGTCGGAAATGCCTCGTAGTAATTGCGGAAATAGAGCGTTGTAAAGCCGATACCATAGACCACGTGAACGAGGATCAGACCCCATATTGTGCCTGCAATGCCGAGCATGCCAAGCACACGTGCCATCGGGATCAGCACAATCTGAAACGGAATGAAGCAAGAGAGCAGCAGCAATCCAAAGAAGATGTTTGAACCGCGAAAGCGCCATTTTGTGAGCACATAGCCGTTCAAAGCGCCCGCGACTGTTGAGATCGCAACCGCTGGCACAACCATCAGGATTGAGTTGATAAAAAATGGCTTGAGGCCGGTCGGCTGCACCCCGATCTGTGCAGTCGACCATGCCGAAAGCCATGGTTCAACCGTCCACTGCTGCGGCAAGCTCAACATGCCGCCTTGACGAATTTCTTCCAGCGGTTTGAATGAATTCACCAGCATCACATAAAGCGGCAACAGGTAGTAGATCGCAAACAGCAGCAGCGCCGAATAAATCAGGGCGCGTGTAAGCTTACCACTGTTGATCGCATTTTCCTGGGTCTGGACACTCATGAGCGTGAGCCTCCGCGCAATTCGGAATAAAGATACGGAATGATGATCGAGAAAATCATCACCAGCATGATAATTGCTGATGACGCACCGATACCCATCTGATTGCGGGTAAAAGTATAGGAATACATGAAAGTTGCAGGCAGTTCAGTTGCCTGTCCCGGTCCACCACCCGTCAATGCAATCACAAGATCATAGGCCTTGATCGCAAGATGGGCGAGCACCACGAAAGCTGACAGAAAGACCGGGCGCATCAGCGGAATAATAATGCGGCGATAAATCGTTGTCGTTGAAGCACCATCAATCTGCGCGGCCTTGATGATTTCATTATCAACGCCACGCAGGCCTGCAAGAAACATCGCCATGACGAAGCCTGAGGATTGCCAGACCGCCGCAATCACGAGGCAATAGATCGCCATCGTATTGCTCTTGATCCAGTTGAAGGTAAAACCCTCCCAGCCCCATAGCCGCATCGTGTGTTCAAGTCCAATGCCCGGATCAAGAAACCACTTCCAAGCGGTGCCGGTAACGATAAAGGAAAGCGCCATCGGATAGAGATAGATCGGGCGCAAAAAACCTTCGCCACGGATTTTCTGATCCAGCAAAATGGCCAGAAACAGGCCAATGACCGAACAGATAATGATGTAAAGCGATGCGAAGATCGCGAGATTTGTGACGGCACGCCACCAATGTGGCAAGGCCCACAGCTTTTGGTAATTCGACAGACCAACGAAGCCATAAGAGGGCAACATGCGGCTGTTGGTGACAGAAAGAACGCCCGTATAGATAATAAAACCATATACAAAGACGAGAACGATCAAAAAGCTCGGCGCCAGAACCAGCTTGGGCACCAGTTCCTGTAGTCGGCTGTTACGCTTCATGTCTGCGCCACCCATTTCTGCGCTGCGCACCCGGCGCCGTTCAATCGCGGCGCTCTTGATGCGGGCTATTGTTTCAACGGCATTTCTGTCTGCCGTTCACTGCAATGAATTTATTCAGCGAAAAATCCGCCAAAAGTTCAATGAATTGTCATGCTTGGAAAGACAGCGCCCGGACGTGCCGGGCGCTCACTTTTACTTACTTTGCGCCTTCAACAGCGGAGACCAGTTCCTTGACAGCGTCTTCAGAAGAAAGCTGACCGTTGAACTGACGGGTCACAACATCATAAATGGCGTTCTTCACCGAAGCCGGGTTTGCATAGCCATGGGCCATGGAACCGAGCATCGTGCCCTTTTCAGCCGCTTCCTTCACGTCAGCGATTGCCTTCTTTCCGCAGGCATCGAAAGCGGTGTCCGGCACGTCAGTCCGTGCAGGAGCCGATCCCTTGACCACGTTGAAAGCCGACTGGAATGCCGGGCTTTCGATAGCCGAGGCCATTTCGAGCTGTGCTGGGACCTTGTCTTCAGCAACCTTGAACATAGCAAACATATCAGAGTTGAAGGTTACTGCGCCTTGCGTTCCGGGGTAACGCATGCAGACAAAATCTTCGCCGGGCTTTTTTCCAGCCTTGACGAATTCGCCCTTTGCCCAGTCACCCATGAACTGAACACCAGCCTTGCCTTCGATGACCATGGCCGAAGCAAGGTTCCAGTCACGACCGGAGAAATTGTCATCCACATAGGAACGCAGCTTGGTCATGCGATCGAACGCCTGCTTCATCGTATCGCTGCCCAGCGCTTCCGGGTCGAGATCAATGAATGCTTTTTTGTAGAAATCCGGCCCGAAAGAAAGCACAACCGCATCGAAAATCGTTGCATCCTGCCAAGGCTGACCACCATGGGCGATTGGCGTAATGCCCTGCTGCTTGAAATTATCAAGAAGTGCAATGAGTTCGTCCCAATTGGTCGGCTCTTTACCACCGGCCTTGTCGAGAGCAGCTTTGTTGATCCACATCCAATTTGTGGAATGGATATTCACGGGCGCAGCAATCCAGTGACCGTCATATTTCGCAAAATCCTGCAAAGGCGCTGGAATGACCTTGTCCCAGCCTTCCTTGCCTGCAACTTCGTCAAGATTGCCAAGCGCACCCTGCTCGGCCCAATCGCGAATGTCGAAGCCGAGCATCTGAACGGCAGTTGGCGCATTGCCTGCGGTAACGCGGGCGCGCAGAACGGTCATAGCTTCCGTACCACCACCGCCTGCAACTGGCATATCTGTCCAGCTGATACCCTTGCTCTCAAGATCTTTTTTGAGAACATCAAGAGCCGCAGCTTCTCCGCCTGCGGTCCACCAGTGCAGAACTTCAACGTTCTGCTTGTCCTGCGCATTTGCAACCGGTGCCATTGCAGCAAACATTGCGCATGCTGCCGTACCCATTGCGGCTATTTTAAAAAATTTATGCATATGTCTACCTCCCGTAGAACTCCATAAAACAAAACACGCCGGATGATTACGGAAGCCTTGCCCCGCACACCCGCAACAGCCTTCACTCTGTTTTGAGACCTCCATCCCACTGTAATTCACGCAGCTCCACCTGCGATTGACAACGTTGTCTTTTTTGACCGAAAAAATAAACGTAAGACAACATATGCCCCTAGCATAGGCTCATGCACCCGATATGTGTCAATAAGATTTCCTCTGACAACCCCAAAATAGAGCAGGCAAGAAAGACATCAGCTGAAAAAAACAACCAAAAAATGTTGAAAAATGAGGCATTTACCCCCTCAAGTCCATTTCGTGCGCCAACATTTCATCTCGGTGTCAAAATGCAGAAAAATCAACGCCGCGATACTCAGGCACGCGTATAAATTTCCTGTGATATGGCTGGACATTCGCGATCAGAATGCATAATTTCCGTTCACCTGCACAATGGTGTGCGGGTTTGTTCTCGGGGCGGGGTGAAACTCCCCACCGGCGGTATGAAGAGCGATCTTCGAGCCCGCGAGCGCCTGAAACCAAAACCTTTTGGGTAAAGATTTCAGGGTCAGCAGATCCGGTGAGATGCCGGAGCCGACGGTTAAAGTCCGGATGGAAGAGAGCGAAAGAGCGTTAAACTCGGCTTGCGCGCGGGTTTGCGTTCCTTTGTGCGCCCTGATTCTAGTTTCGTGAGGAACCTATGAACCAGAGCTATCCGAACAAGACATCCTTCAAAATTGCCTTCATTCAGGCGCGCTGGCACGCCGATATTGTCGATGAAGCACGCAAAAGCTTCATCGCTGAACTCAAAGCCAAGACCGGCAGCAACGTGGAAGTCGAAGTCTTCGACGTTCCCGGCGCTTATGAAATTCCGCTTCACGCAAAAACACTTGCAAAGACAGGCCGCTATGCGGCGATTGTTGGTGCTGCATTTGTGATTGATGGCGGTATTTATCGCCATGACTTCGTCGCCACTGCCGTCATCAATGGCATGATGCAGGTGCAGCTCGAAACCGAAGTTCCGGTTCTCAGCGTTTCGCTCACGCCGCATCATTATCACGACAGCAAGGAGCATCACGACTTCTTCTTCAACCATTTCAAGGTGAAGGGTGTCGAAGCTGCACATGCAGCGTTGCAGATCGTCAGTGAGCGCGCCCGTATCGAAGCATTGGTATAATCCAACGCAGAGTGCGAAACCGTGAGCGTTGGTTTTCCAATAACCATATGCCCCTAAAAAGACAGCCGACCCTGCAAATGCGAGGTCGGCTATTCAGTGATGATGCGTTCTGGGTGGGTGTAGACATCAAAATCGTCGCCGCGCACCAGTGCGACGAGTGTCAGTTTGGCTGCTTGTGCCGTGCGAATAGCAAGTGCAGTGGGCGCTGAAATCGCAGCAAGCAGCGGCGCACCAAGAATAACCGCCTTCTGAACCATTTCGACAGAAACACGACTTGTCAGCGCGACGAGACCCTTGCTGGCAGATATATTTTCGCGTGCCAATGCACCAATCAGTTTGTCGAGCGCGTTATGCCTTCCAACGTCTTCGCGAACCATCAAAAGCTCCTCACCCGGCACATAGAAACCAGCGCCGTGCACTGCATGAGTCTGCGCATTCAATTGCTGCAAACGGCCGAGTTCACTCACTGCGGCGATGACCGAAACCGCTTCAAACATTGTTTGTGTTTCAATTCCGGCAAGCGGGCGGATGGCCTGATCAATGGAATCGATACCACACAAGCCGCACCCAACAGGACCGGCCATAAATCTGCGCCGGGCTGTGAGCATTTCATTGCGCGCATCAACCAGTCGCATCTGAATATCAATGCCTTTATCGAGCACTTCGATATTCAGATCCTCAATTTCCGAAAATTGACTTATGATACCTTCCGTCAGGCTGAAGCCGACGGCAAAATCTTCAAGATCAGCGGGTGTTGCCATCATTACGGCCTGTGTGGAGCCATTGTAGCTCATCGCAATCGGAACCTCTTCAGGTACCTCACGATCACTTTCTTGATAATTGGAGTGTCGGCGTGTCAGACGCGGCAAATTCTGGCTGATTTTATGTATCATCATTGCTCTCCCCGCAAACACATGCAAACTCACCCTCTGTCATAGCATTTACGGGCCACACCTCAACGACTTTGAAGCAACATGCTCAACCCTTGCGATACACCTTGCAAACAAGCTATATCAGCTAACCTCAGAAGGTCTGAAAAAGACGCAGCTCATTTTTAGGTGGAAAAGAATGGATATTCGCCAGATCGACGACAACTATTCGGTCACAGGCCAAATCACGCCGGATGACGTGCGTGATATTGCGGCCGAAGGCTTTCAGACGATCATTTGCAATCGTCCCGATGGCGAAGGCGGCGAGGATCAGCCTTCTTTTGCCGAAGTTGCAAAAGTTGCTGAAAAGGCTGGCATCAAGACCTATTATATTCCAGTGATCGGCGGCCAGCTAACGCAGGAAAATGTCGACGATATGGCTTCAGCAATTGCCGAAGCCGAAGGCCCTATTTTGGGCTACTGCCGCTCTGGAGCGCGCTCAACGAATATTTACGGGATCGTGCAGAACCAAAAGCGCGGATAAAGAACGAACGCAGACTACGCGGACGGTGCTGGCGCAAAGGCATTTGAACAGTCTTTGCAAACATGGCTATCACCGTCCAGACGTGTGAGAATGTGTGAGTTTTGTACGGCGACCATTATGCGCCGAATACTGGCGATAATAGCTCATGCCGGTGCGAATGGTCGTCGCAGCAACGCCGCCCGCCACCATCATCCAGCCAATGACCTGTGGCCAGTTGAAACTTTCTATTCCGCTGCTCAAAGCAACGATAACGACACCCGCCCAGAGAACCGCAGCGGTGCGACGCCAGAAAACGGGGTTGAGTTCATCAAAGACCGCCTTCCACAAAGAGTGAACAAGGCAAGCGAAGAAAACGGCGGCAGCCAAACCAATATTGAGCAACTCGACCGGGAGCCAGTGTTGCGTATCCAGCATTGTTTTCATCATCCAAGTCATGCCGGGATTTTATAAGACCAGCCCGAATGGCTATTGCCTGCAAATCCCCGGCGTTGTTTCCATGTGGCCATTCAGCTTTCGCTTTGTGGCGTCAAAGTGGTAGAAGCATGGAAACCGCGCTTTAATACAGTCACATATTATTGCGATCACGCGAAATATCGTGTTGAAATCATTGATCTATCTGACTTGAAGATGATGCCGTTCCCCTTCAAAACCTTTGATAGTCCTGGGTTTTTAAGCTTCAAGACTTTGGAAAAGGGTATGTAACGCGCTGTTAAAGCCACGGCACATAACAATATTGTAACAATTTGATATTGCAGAGCTTCCACAGCTATCAATGAGCGCGCCCCAGTCGGCGACCGACACGAGCCAACAAAATAACCGGAAGGATGCCGACCACAACAATTGCCAGCGCCGCAACAGAAGCTTCTTCATAAGTGCCGCGCGCGGCCTCGCCATAAAGATGCGTGGCAAATGTCTCAATGTTAAGCGGACGCAACAGAAGGGTTGCAGGCAGCTCCTTCACACAATCCACAAAGACCAGCAATCCCGCCGCCACGATTGCAGTCTTGGAAAGCGGTAGATGCACATGATAGAATGTGGCCGTCACACCGCGCCCCAGACTACGCGACGCCTGATCAAGTGATTGTGGAATGCGCTCGAGTCCCGCATCGATGCCACCCGCAGAAATCGCCAGAAACCGCGCAACATAGGCATAGACAATTGCAGCACCTGAGCCAATGAGCAGCAGTCCGGTTGATAGTCCGAACAGATAACCAAAGACCTGATCAAACAACCGATCAACTGCGCCCGAAACAATCATAATGCCGATTGCGATCACCGTTCCGGGGGCCGCATAGCCCATTGTGGAAAAACGATAAAACCAGCGCGATGCAGCACCGGGAAAGAGCCGCATTGCATAAGCGACCATCACACCCAATAACAGCACCAGAATGGTTGCGGTAGACGCGAGCATGACCGTGTTAAAGGCTTCTCCCGCAAGGCGCGGTGAGATGCCTGCAAAGCGCATACGTTTAATTGCTTCGATGACCAGATAGGTCGCAGGCATGATGAAGCCGATGATGATCGGCAGAGCACAAAGCACCGCCAGCCATAGACCTCTGAGTGGGGTTACTTTGAGTGGTTCAAACCCGCGCGAATGGCGAATATTGGATGAAAAGCGCTGCTTGCGGCGCGCCCAGCGCTCAACAGATACAAGGGCAACAACCAACAGCAAAAGCGCCAGCGCAAGTTGTGCCGCACCCGGCAGATCAAAGCGCGTCACCCAGGTCGTATAGATCGAAACTGTCAGTGTACGCACGCCAAGAAACTCGGCAGCACCAACGTCGTTGAGTGTTTCCATCAGGGCAAGACTTACCCCCACTGCAACCGCAGGGCGCGCGAGCGGCAGCGCCACGTGCCAGAAAATTCCTCTCCGGCTCACGCCCAAGGTGCGAGCAGCCTCGATCAAACTTGCCGACTGCGTGAGAAACATCGCGCGGGTCGGGATATAAACATAAGGGTAAAGAACAAAGCCCAGCAGAATGATGCAACCGGTCATTGATCTTATATCAGGCAGACGAAACTGGCGCGGCGTATCAAAACCCAGCACAAAGCGGATTGCACTTTGCACGGGGCCAATGGGATGCAGAATATCGAGATAGGCATAGGCGACGATATAAGTCGGCACTGCAAGCGGCAGCAAAAGCGCCCATTCCAGCATGCCACGTCCGCGAAAATCATAAGCCGTCACAAGCCATGCCGTGGATGTGCCAACCAACGCCGTGATAAGCCCGACCCCCACCAGCAGAATAACTGTGTCTTTGAAAGCAGAGGCAAAAATCGTCGAGAAAAGATGGCCCCACAAACCGGAAGAACCTCTGAACGCTTCCGTTATAAGCGCTAGCACCGGCAGACAAACAAGCAGCGCAATCAGACCGGAAAGCCACAGCCAACAGCGCCCGGAGCGGGTCCGATAAGGCAGGGATGACGATGCGGCTTGCGCTGTTTGCGGCATGCTTTCCTCATATTACAACGCCGGCGCAAGGATGTGCACCGGCGTCGTGTTTACAACAGTAATCGACTTTTAATTGTCAAAACCAACTTTGTCGACCAGTTCGCTGGCCTGCTTGCGGTGGGTAACAATTTCCGAAAGTGGAACCTGATCGATCTTCAGCTCGCCGAAGGATTCGACAATCGGATCGACCGAAGCACCCGGCTTCACAGGATATTCGTAATTGGCCTTTGCATAAAGCTGCTGAGCTTCGTCCGAAACGAGGTATTCAAGAAGCTTGACGGCTTCTTCCTTGTTTGGAGCGTTTTTGGCAACGGCTGCACCGCTGATATTGACCTGTGTTCCGCCATCCTTGAACGTTGGGAGAACGACCTTAATGCTATCGGCCCATGTCTTCTGCTCATCGCCACCCTTGCCTGACCGCATCAGTCCGACATAGTAGGAATTCGCAACCGCAATGTCACAAATTCCGCCAGCAATATCCTTGGCGCCGTCACGGTCACCACCGGCAGCCTTGCGCGCCAGATTGGCCTTGAGACCTGTCAGCCACTCTTCGGTCTTTTCTGCGCCATGATGCGCAATATAATCCGCAATCAGCGCCGTATTATAAGGGTGCTGACCGGCACGGATGCAGATCTTGCCTTTCCATTTCGGATCGGCCAGGTCTTCATAGTTAATCTGGTCCAGTTCGAGATCCTTGTCCGCATAGACCACACGCGCGCGCATCGACAGGCCGTACCAGTTGCCGTTCGCATCGCGAAGCTGTTCAGGAACAGCATCCTTCAGCGTCTGGGAATCAACTGCCTGCGTCAATCCCTTGTCAACGAGATCGACAAGATTGCCTGCGTCCACCGTCATAAGAATATCGGCTGGGGATTTATCACCTTCCGAAGCAACACGTTCTGCAAGACCATCTTTAAGGAACACGGTATTGACGGTTGTTCCCGTCTTTTCCTTATAGGCATCAAGCAAGGGCTGAATCAGGCCTGGTTCACGCGTTGTATAGATATTCACCTCATTTGCATTTGCAGCACCTGAGAGAAACGTCGCAGCCATAAGAGCCAGTCCAGCACGCGCGATCTTGGGCATATTACCTCCGATAAAATATGTTCATTTGGAACTATATGTGATGCAATCGGAATATATTGGCTGCATTTTGCAGGGTCAATCTTGCGGGGCAATAAATATGATAAATTCACTCATTATTTTGCAAATACCAGTGCTTTGTCCCAATCGACACGCACACGGACAGACGTTGTGCTCTCAGGCAGATGATGTTGGTTACGCACACGCACCCGTTCTTTACGATCAACGAGATTGATCAGCAGTTCTTCCGTCTCACCCAGATAGGTGCGAGTTTCGATATAACCGCGCAATCTATCGGGCGCATCATCGGAAATAATCGCGATGTCACGTGGCCTGACATAAACCAGCACATTCCCCGTTAACAAACGATCCTTTGGCAGATTAACCTCGCCGATTGCCGTTTCGATAACGTTACCGCGAACCACGCCCTCAAGCGCATTGAAATCACAGAAAAAATCCGCAGCATAACGGCTGCTCGGATGATCATGCAGATCCCGGGCCGGACCTTGCTGCACAATCTCGCCAGAGCGCATCAAAACAACCCGGTCACCTGTGGAAAGCGCTTCTTCGGCCTCATGTGTGACGATGATAACCGGTGTGCCAAGCGCGCGCAGAAGCGCCATGGTTTCTCTGCGAACCCGCGCGCGCAAACCACGATCAAGATTGGAAAAAGGTTCATCCATCAACAGCAGATCGGGCTTGGGCGCCAACGCCCTGATAAGGGCCACACGCTGCTGCTCGCCGCCTGACAACATGTGGGGATAGCGCTCGGCCATGGCTGAAAGACCGACAAGATCCAACAGTTCATTGACCCGCGCCAGCGCCTTGTCCTTATGCAGCTTTCGCAAGCCAAACATTACATTTTCCCGCACTGTCAGATGCGGAAACAAGGCATAGTCCTGAAAGACCACCCCGATATTGCGCTTTTCCGGTTCAACAAAAACCGAAGGACCAACCAAAGTGCGCCCACCCATGATCAATTGGCCTTCGTCGGGCGCGTCGATACCGGCGATAATCCGCAACAGCGAAGTCTTTCCACAACCGGAATGCCCCACCAGACAGATAATCTCTCCCGGCTGCACATCGAGCGAAATATGATCCAGCGCACGCACCGTTCCGAACTGACGCCCAATGCCTGAAAGTGTCAGTGCCGGGGCCGTTTCGTACTGTAGCTTCATGTCTTGTTGCGTGCGTGCATCCATAGAAGAGGCCGAGAGTCCTGTTTTCATCAAAGCGCATATAAAACGAGTTGAACGTCTTTGCCAATAAAACAAGAGAAATTACGTCAGGCATTTGCCAGAATACACTGACGATGAGAATAATTTGCCTCCTTATCCAGTTGAATAAGCTCGCAAATCACGCAATGCTGCACCCAACATATTTGCATGACAGGAGACGCACCATGGGGCCAATCACCGACAAAGTGACAACCGCTGAACGTTTGCCCTTGGAAACGAAGGTCGCCGTCATCGGTGCAGGCGTGATAGGGGTTTCAACCGCGCTTTTTCTGGCAGAACGCGGCATTCCTGTCGCATTGTTCGAAAAGGGCGAGATTGCGGGTGAGCAATCAAGCCGCAATTGGGGCTGGTGCCGCCGCACAGGTCGCGACAGCCGCGAACTGCCGCTGATCGTCGAGAGCATGCGCCTTTGGGAAACAATGAATGAACATACCGGGCGCGAAACAGGCTTTCGCGTGACAGGCATTGTTTATACTGCCGAAAAAGAAGAGGACGTTGAGCGCTATGATCAGTGGATCAGGATTGCGCGCGAACATGGTATTGAGACACAACTTCTCAGCAGCAAGCAGGCAACGGACATTGTACCGGGGCTCAAGCGTTCGCTCAAAGGCGGCATGATTACGCCACTTGATGGGCGCGCCGAACCACAAAAAGCGGTTCCAGCGCTTGCCGCAAAAGCGCAGGAACTGGGCGCTGTTATTATGCAGAACTGTGCTGTTCGCGGCATCGAAACCACCAATGGCCGGGTTTCAGCGGTTTTAACCGAGAAAGGCCGCGTTGCTTGTGAAGCGATTGTCGTAGCCGGCGGCGCATGGTCGCGACTGATCTTGTCAGGCTTTGATGCGCATCTTCCGCAGTTGAAAGTCCGTTCATCCGTATTCCGAACTGCGCCCATTGATGCGGGTATCGATCCGGCGATCGCGTTTTCCGACTTTGCGCTGCGCAAACGCCTTGATGGCGGCTATACGATTGCCAGTCTTGGCGGCTCGATAGCCGACATCGTGCCCGACAGTTTCCGCTTCTTCCGGGATTTCATCCCGTCACTCTCAACCGAATGGCGCTCATTGCGCTTTCGTTTCGGCGAACGGTTCTTTGAAGAGGCTTTTCAATGGAAACTTCGCCCGGCTGATCAAACTTCCATCTTTGAAAAAATTCGTATCCTTGATCCAGAGCCGCATCGCGCTGCCAATGCGCAAGTGCTGACCAAACTCAAGCAAGCAATTCCGTCTTTCGCTTCCGCTCAAATCGCACAGGAATGGGCAGGACTGATCGACACAATGCCAGATGTTATTCCGGTCATCTCGCCCTTGCCCGGCATTGATGGTCTTATTGTAGCAACGGGTTTCTCCGGGCATGGCTTTGGCATTGGCCCCGGAGCAGGGCGACTGGTGGCCGATATAGTGACCGGCGAAACGCCAGTCGTTGATCCATCCCCGTTCCATATTTCGCGCTTCTCCGATGGATCGAAACTACGCATCGAAAACTGGGGTTAACCCCAGTCAAAGCCGGTTAATTGTTCCCGCCGCCGCCATAACCAATGGCGCGAAATGGCTGGAGAATGTTTCTTTGTTCCATTCGCTCAGTGAACCGCCCACATGCAGCGCTGCAACGGGACGCCCATCAGGACCACGAATGGCCGCTCCAATCGCGATTTCGCCCTGCAAAACCTCTTCCGATGCAAGCGCATAACCATTCTCGCGCGCTTCCAGCACCTTCTCCCAGATAGCCTGAGGATCGGTGATCGTGCGCGGCGTAAACTTTCGTCGATTGGACCGCTCGATGATTTCATTCACCTCGTCGTCGCTCAACTGCGCCATGACCGCCCGTCCGCCTGACGTGCAATAAAGAGGCACACTGTTACCGATAAGGGTTGCGAAGAAAGCCTCGCGTTTACTTTGCAAGCGAAGAGCATAGACCAGTCTGAGATTGTCGCGCACGCTCAAATCGACGCGCTCACTCGCATCACGCCGCAACTCAAGCAGCGATGGCAGCGCGCGAACGATCACAGAATTAAGCCGCAAATAATCCAGTGTGTGATCGAGAATACGAATACCGGGTACATACCCCCGATCATTCGGATCGCGTTCGATATAGCCCTGCTGGCGCAAGGTATGAACGATGCGCTGAACGGCACTTTTGCCCATTCCGCATATTTTTGCGATCTCGTTGAGGGTGAGCGGTTTGCTGGTTCCGTGAAAAGCAGAAAGCACCTGCATGGCCCGCGCTATGGCGTTTACGAACAGCGGATCCTCCGCCTCTGTTTCCGGAACCGGACGCACTCCGTATTCCACTCTTTCAACATCGCGCATAGCCCCTCCTTCAAATCCCCTTGACACCCTATCAAAATGCCAGCTATCGTCAATAGCAATACTACCGTATTGCCTAACGATACTTATGTCAATCATGAGGAGTGACTGACGGGTGGATTGGAGGAGGAAAAAATGCGCGAAACACATCTGAATTTCGACGCGAGCAAAAAGGTTGGATGTCAAAGCCACCAGGCAGCCTTAACGCTGTCAGAAAAAACAACGGAACATCATCTGCAAATGGGAAAAACAATGTTTTATGAAAAGAACTCTCAGCCTTCATGGAAAGCGAAAGCGCAGCCAAAGCGCAGCTTAAACAGGTTCAGATCTGCTCTCGCAGGAATGGCAGCCGTACTGCTCGCCAGCTCTGCTGCATTTTCCTTGCCAGCACAGGCGCAGACAATCACAGCAGTCATGGAGGGGCTGCGGGTTCTTGATCCGGTCATCACAACCGCGCATATCACACGCAATCATGCTTATATGATTTATGACGTGCTTGTGGCCGTTGATGACAAGTTTCAGCCACAGCCACAAATGGCAAGCTGGACCGTTTCCGATGATAAAAAGACCTACACATTTACACTGCGCGACGGATTGAAGTTCCATGACGGCGCGCCTGTCACTGCCGCCGATGCCGTTGCATCGCTCAAACGCTGGGGCCAGCGTGATTCCGGTGGGCAAACGATCTTCAAGCTGACGGAAAGTCTTGAACCAAAAGACGACAAAACCATTGTCTGGACATTGAGCGAGCCCTTCGCGCCGCTTCTTGATACCATCGCCAAGCAGTCTGCACTTCCGCCCTTCATCATGCCTGCGCGCATCGCGGCAACACCGGCAGATACCGCAATCACCGAGCATATCGGATCGGGTCCATTCAAATTTGTGGCTGAAGAATTTCAGCCGGGCGTAAGTGCGAGCTATGTCAAGTTTGAGGATTATGTACCGCGCGATGAGCCACCAAGCTGGATGGCCGGTGGCAAAAAAGTCAATGTCGAGAAAGTCAAATGGGTCACGATGGCAGACTCCCAGACCGCCGTTAACGCGATCATGTCTGGCGAAGTCGATTTCATTGATCAGGTCCCTGTCGATCTGCTTCCGATCCTTGAGACCAGTGACGATATTGCAATCGAACTGCGCGATGATCTGGGTTATCAGGCCATTGGCCGCATGAACTTCAAATACCCACCTTTTGATAACAAAAAAGTCCGTCAGGCGGCTCTTAAGGCACTGAGCCAGAAAGACTTTCTGGCCAACATCGTCGGCAACCCGGAATATTACAAAGTCTGCGGCGCGATCTTCGGCTGCGGAACACCACTGGGTGATGAAACGGGCGGTGAGACGCTTGTGAACGGTGGTGATATTGAAGGCGCAAAAAAGCTTCTTGCAGAAGCAGGCTATGACGGCACACCTGTCGTCATTCTTCAGCCGACCGACGTTCGTGTCATTGCCTCCCAGCCTATCGTGGCTGCACAGGCTCTGCGAGCAGCAGGCTTCACTGTGGATATGCAGCCAATGGATTGGCAAAGCGTCGTCACGCGCCGTGCCAATAAGGGCAAGCCAAGCGAAGGCGGCTGGAACCTGTTCTTCACAAACTGGATCGTGCCGGAAGTTGATAATCCGCTCATCAGCCCGATGCTCAATGGCCGCGGCGATCAGGCGTGGTTCGGCTGGCCGAAAGACGATGAAATCGAAGTCATGCGTCAGGAATTCATTGACGCGACGACACCTGAGGAACGCAAAGCAGTTGCGAAGAAAATTCAGGTCCATGCGATGGATACTGTGAGCTACCTGCCGCTGGGCCAGTTCTATTCGCCACATGCACGCAGCAAGGCTCTCGAAGACATGGTCATGTCGCCGGTGCAGGTTTTCTGGAACGTGAAGAAGGCCGAATAGGCTTTTGCAACGGCTGCATAAAAGCGGCGGACACCAGACAGGCGGCGCGTTCTGATCGTTAAGAACTGCCGCCTCACAAAATCAGACAAGGGTGTGAACGTAGCGTTGCTTACATTTTACAACCTTCACACCCCTTTGACTAATTTCCGACAAGGACAACTCGATGTTCGGTTTCATCCTGCGTCGCATTCTTGCCGTCATCCCGGTGATGGCAATCGTCGCGATCTTTGTTTTCTTGCTTTTGCGTCTGACGCCCGGCGATCCGGCGGCAATCATTGCGGGTGATGCCGCAACGACCGAGCAACTGGACCGCATCCGTGAATCACTGGGGCTTAATCTGCCACTTCATGTGCAGTTTATAACGTGGCTCGGCCATCTGCTTCAGGGCGATCTCGGCACATCGCTGATCTCGGGAACGTCGGTCACAACAATGATTGGGCAGCGCATCTGGCCAACGCTCAACATCGCCGTGCTGACAATTGTCCTCTCGGTTGTCATCGCTGTACCGCTTGGCATTCTTGCGGCATGGCGTCATCGGAGCTGGATCGATTATGGTGTCATGACCCTATCGGTTCTGGGCTTTTCAATACCAGTTTTTGTGATCGGCTATCTGTTCATCCAGTTCTTCTCTATTGAGCTACGCTGGTTCCCGGTTCAGGGATACACGGCTCCATCCCAGAATTTCGGCAAGTTTCTATCACGCGCAGCCCTGCCCTGTTTCACGCTCGCTGTCATTTATGTGGCACTGATTGCGCGCATGACACGCGCATCGATGCTCGAAGTGCTTGGTGAGGATTATATCCGTACAGCGCGTGCGAAGGGTGTGCGCGAGAAAGTGGTGCTTTTTCACCATGCATTGCGCAATGCAGCCGTTCCAATCCTGACGGTGATCGGTACCGGCTTTGCCCTGCTTATCGGCGGTGTGGTGGTGACCGAAAGCGTCTTCAACATTCCGGGCATTGGACGTCTGACCGTGGATGCAGTGCTTGCGCGCGACTATCCGGTTATTCAGGGCATGATCCTGCTCACCAGTGCGCTCTACGTGTTTGTCAATCTGCTGATTGATCTCTCATACACCCTCTTCGACCCAAGGATCCGTTACTGATGTCAGCCTCACCCCGCCCGGCAGCACGCCTGCAATGGCTGCTCAATACCTTATCCTTTTCCAAGGCAACGCGGCTCGGAATTGGCCCGGTGGTCGCTGCCATCATTCTGATTGTGATTGTTGCCATAACGCTGGTTTCGCCATGGATTGTCCCCCATGATCCCATGGGCATGGATGCGCTGCAACGCCTCAAGCCTCCAACCGACACCTATCCGTTGGGCACTGATGGTTATGGCCGTGATCTCCTGTCACGTGTGCTGATGGGTGGACAGGTTTCACTGCTCATCGGTATTGGCGCGGCCATTATAAGCGTGTTGTTTGGCTTGTTCATTGGCCTGATTGCCGGTTTCTTCCGCTTTGCAGATGCCATCATCATGCGCATCATGGACAGCCTGATGGCAATCCCTTCAATCCTGCTTGCCATCGCGCTGATTGCGCTTAACGGTCCGAGCATCTGTTCTGTTCTTGCCGCCATCACCATTCCGGAAATTCCGCGCGTGGTGCGTCTGGTACGCTCCATCGTGCTCTCGGCGCGTGAAGAGCCTTACATTGAAGCAGCGCTTTCGCTTGGTTCTTCCACACCAAAAATTATCTGGCAGCATCTGATGCCGAATACCTTGGCGCCGCTGACAGTTCAGGCCACTTATGTTTGTGCCTCTGCAATCCTGACTGAAGCAATTCTGTCGTTCCTCGGAGCCGGTGTTTCAACCGAAATTCCAACATGGGGTAACATCATGGCCGAGGGCCGGCTTTACTTCCAGCTCAAGCCATCATTGATCTTCTGGCCGGGCCTGCTGCTGTCGCTGTGCATCCTTTCCATCAACCTTCTGGGCGATACAGCGCGCGATCTGCTCGATCCACGTCTGAAGAAACGCGAGGGCTGATCATGATATTCAAGAACTGCAATTTTGATAAAGAACCCACCGTTCTCGAAATAACCGATCTGAGCGTGAGGCTTGCAGGCAATAGCAATGCTGCACCAGTTCTCAATGGCCTTTCGCTTAAAATCCGCAAAGGTGAAACGGTCTGCCTTGTCGGCGAAAGTGGCTCAGGCAAATCTGTCACCTCGCTTTCGATCATGGGGCTTTTGCCAAAAGGCGCGCTGGAACCTGCGGGCGGGCGAATTGATTTGGAGGGCAAAAACCTTCTCGATCTTGGTCCACAGGCGATGCGTGCCATTCGGGCACGAAAAATATCCATGATCTTTCAGGAGCCGATGACCGCACTTAATCCGGTGTTGCGCGTTGGCGAACAGATCGAAGAAGTGCTGCGCACGCATTTGAACCTGCCTGCCAACGAAAGAAAAGCCCGCGTTCTGGACATCATGGAACAGGTGCACCTGCCCGACATCGACCGTGTCTATCGTTCCTATCCGCACCAGCTTTCAGGCGGCCAGCGCCAGCGCATCATGATTGCCATGGCACTGGTGCTTGAGCCGCAATTGCTGATTGCCGATGAGCCAACAACCGCGCTTGACGTGACCACGCAAAAACAGATCCTCAGCCTGATTTCTGAAATGCAGGAAAAGCACGGGACGGCCGTGCTTTTCATCACGCATGATATGGGAGTTGTCGCCGAGATTGCCGACACGGTTCATGTGATGAAACATGGCAATGTGGTCGAGCATGCCCCTGTCGAAACACTGCTGCGTGCACCACAACAGGATTACACCAAGAAGCTGCTGCAATCGGTGCCGAGCCTGACGCCGCGTGCGGCCCGCGATGTTGCTTGCGAGGCAATCGCGCTTCGCGTCAATGATCTTCAAAAGAGCTACGGAACCCACTCCGTCTTCGCAAAAGGCGATCACACCTTTGCGGCAAGTGATGTGAGTTTCACGATCAAACGTGGCCGCACATTGGGTATTGTGGGCGAAAGCGGCTCTGGTAAATCAACGGTAGCGCGTTGTGTGATGCGTCTGATCGAGCCGACATCCGGTGAGATTAAGGTGGCGGACTTTGATATTGCGCAACTCACCCAGCGCCAACTTAAACCCCATCGCAAACATATCCAGATCATCTTTCAGGACCCGTTTCGTTCGCTCAATCCACGTTGGACAATTGGCAGAAGCCTGATCGAAGGCCCGGTCAATATGGGCGTCGAAAAGCGCAAAGCGACAGCGCGCGCGGCAGAACTTCTGCAACTGGTTGGCCTGCCCGAGGATGCAATCAATCGTTATCCGCATCAGTTCTCAGGCGGGCAGCGCCAGCGCGTTGCTATTGCACGCGCGGTTGCGATGGAACCTGATGTGCTGGTCGCTGACGAAGCCGTTTCCGCGCTTGACGTTTCGGTTCAGGCGCAGGTGCTGCAATTGCTCGACGAATTGCAGGAAAAACTCGGCATTGCCATTCTTTTCATCACCCATGATCTGCGGGTCGCCGCGCAGATTTGTGACGATGTGCTGGTGATGCAGCACGGACGCGTCGTCGAATACGACACCGCGTTCAACGTGCTTTCCGCGCCAAAACACGTCTATACGCGCAGCCTTATCGATGCAGCCCCCGGCAGAGAATGGGATTTTGCCCAATTCCGGGAACTCGCCATCGCATGAAGCAAATCCTTCTAAACCAAATTCTAGTTTCCCATACCATGGATAAAATCTGATCATGACTAAACTCAATGCACTGACCGCCCATGAAATGATTGACGGCTATAAGGCCGGGCGCTTTTCACCCGTTGATGTTACCAAGGCCGTTCTTGAGCATATTGAACGCCACGAACCAGAATTGAATGCAATGTGGTTCGTCGATGCGGATGGCGCACTTGCTTCCGCAAAAGCCTCTGAAGCACGCTGGCAGGCCGGAGAGCAAATCATGGCCAATGGCGTGTCATTGGATGGCGTGCCGGTTACACTGAAAGAAAACATCGCCACCAAAGGCGATGCGATGCCGCTCGGCACAGCGGTGACTGAGTTGAAGCCCCTTGCAGCCGATGCGCCTCCGGCAGCGCGCCTGCGCGAAGCCGGTGCAGTCTTCATCGGTAAGACAACGATGCCGGATTTCGGTATGCTGTCATCTGGCCTTTCAAGTTTCCATAAGCTTGCACGCAATCCATGGAACACGGACATGAACCCCGGCGGTTCAAGTGCGGGTGCGGGTTCTGCCGGTGCAGCCGGATATGGCCCCATTCATCTTGGCACAGATATTGGCGGCTCTGTTCGTCTGCCTGCGGCATGGTGCGGTCTTGCTGGATTGAAGCCAAGCCTTGGGCGTATTCCTATTGACCCGCCCTTCATGGGCCGCGTTGTTGGACCAATGACCCGCACAGTTGCAGATTCTGCCCTTGCCATGGCCGTGCTATCGCAGCCCGATCACCGCGATCATATGAACCTGCCTTTTGCAGATATTGCATGGAGCGACCTCAAACGCGATGTAAAAGGATTGCGCATCGCGCTCCATCTTGATCCCGGCTGCGGCATGCCTGTTGATCCGCAAGTTTATGATGCTGTCAAAGCAGCAGCCGACGTGTTCAGTGCCAATGGTGCGATTGTTGAAACGCTTGATCCATGGATGAGCGAAGATATGCTCAACGGTTTGGATAGTTTCTGGCGCACCCGTGCAGGTATTGATGTTGCAGCTCTCTCCGATGAAAAGCGTGAGAAGCTGTTGCCGATCATTCGCACATGGGCGGAATCGGGTTTGGGCAAAAGCGGCGAGGATGTCTACAAAAGCTACACGAAAGCGTTGCAAATTCGTTCAACCACTGTCGCAGCCACATCCGCTTATGACTTCGTCCTCTCGCCCGTATCGCCAAATGTAAGCTTCCCGGCAGACTGGGCCTATCCATATGATAACGATGTTAACCGGGCTATGGCGCATATCAATTTCACGCTGCTTTACAGCATGAGCGAGCAACCCGCGATTTCTGTCAATTGTGGTTATGACAGCGCCGGGGTGCCAATTGGTTTGCAGATTTCCGGGCGTCGTTTTGACGACCTTGGCGTTCTGCAAATGGCGCATGCGTGGGAAGAGATGCGCGGACCCCAGCGCGCCTGGCCATTCTAAAACGCAGAGTAAGCCGGGCGGCGGAGACAAGCCCCTGCCCGTCTTAATCTTACCCCTTGCCGAAAGCCTGAGCTGCTACATATCCATCTTTATTGTATCAGTCAGGGAGACAAAGAATGGGTGAGGCAGGTATAGGCTGGATTGCAGCAATCATCATTGGGGGCCTTGCAGGCTGGATAGCTTCCAATTTCATGAATAGTGACACGGGCATATTCATGAATATCATTCTGGGTATCATCGGCGCAGCGATCGCCAGTTTTATCTTCGGCTTCCTCGGTGTGTCGTTCGGTGGCTGGCTCGGCTATCTGGTTGCCGGCTTTATCGGGGCCTGTATATTGATCTGGGTCGGCCGAGCAATCAGTTGATGCCCACTCAACATCGAAAAAGCCCCGGAACGCGGGGCTTTCTCTATTTTAACCGTCAAGATTTTAAGCGGCCATTGCCAACTTCTAAACAGCCCGTCAAACGCACCGCGCGCAAGGAATAGCCCTGCTCGGTGTCAGCACAATTATCATCAACTCAGCACCGACAGTAATTTGACACTGCGGTTCGGCTGGGCGTTTGCCTGCCCGTCAAGGGTGTTATGCGCATCGTAAGTACACAGGCGGCTCGTTCCACGCGCCGTGATAAATTTGGGTGATTTAACTTGATTATTAAATTCATATTTAATAGCTACTCCTGATCAGATCATAGAATAAATGGGCAGGCAGGCGTGCATTTCTTACATCCTCTCCGGGTTTTCCTGTTGCGCAGCATAGCAAAATCCCTGTTTGTGCTAATACTGCTTCATGTTGCACCACTGATGGCCTTTGCGGAAAATACTCCCGCCAAACGCATTGTCTCTCTCGGCTCCGATATAACGGAAATCATTTTCGCACTGGGAGCAGGCGACAGGATCATCGCTGTTGACCGAAGCAGTAAATATCCAGCCGAGACTGCCGCTAAAGCCAATGTCGGCTACCGGCGCAGCCTTTCGCCAGAGGGTATTCTGGCGCTCGACACGGACCTGATTATTGCATCTGAAGATATTGGTCCGCCGGAAACAACCGATGTGCTCAATCAATCAGCGGTCGAAATTCTCTATGTTCCCGTAGACAACACCCGAGAGGGACTGATCAAAAAAATCAGCCTCATTGCACAGCGTCTCGGTCGGAAACAGCAAGGTGAAACCCTGACGCAGACAGTCATCGATGATTTTGATGCGGCCACGGCTTATGCCAGCAGAATATCGGCAGACAAGCAAAAGAAAGTGGTCTTCTTTCATGGTTTGGCGCGTCTGAGCGGTGCGGGCAGCGACACGGCAGCCGATGCTTTTATCCGTTATGCAGGCGGGATCAATCCGCTTTCAGCCTATTCCGGCTATAAGCCTGTATCCGAAGAATGGCTGGCCAAGGCTGAACCGGACATTGTTTTGATGCTCTCTGACGGCAATGGCGGGCCAAGGCACGAAGATGTCTTTTCACACAAAGCGTTACAAGAAACGCCTGCCGCGCGCAGCCGGTCACTGATTGTACTGGAAGGACCATATATGCTGGGATTTGGCCCACGCACAGCCGATGCAATCCGAAAACTGGCTGCGGCGCTTTACGAGTAACCAATGAAGAAAGCCCCTCTATTGGAGGGGCTTTCTGATTTCATGTTTGCGAAATTATGCGAAATCTTCTGGCAGAAGTTCCTTTGGGAAATTCTGGTAAGAAACCGGGCGCAGGAAGCGCCGGATCGACATCGTGCCCACACTGGTTGCACCGAAGTTTGTGGAAGCCGGATATGGTCCGCCATGAACCATCGAGTCGACCACTTCAACACCGGTGGGGAAGCCGTTGACGAGAACACGGCCTGCCTTGCGTTCCAGCACCGGAAGGAGCTTCTGTGCAGAGGCAATGTCGCCAGCATCCATATGAATGGTCGTGGTCAGCTGGCCTTCAAAGCCGCGGGCAAGCTTTTCCATCTCATCGACTGAACCCACGCGGACAACCAGTCCGAGAGGACCGAACACTTCTTCACCAAGCGCATGATCGGACAGGAAGCGTTCACCGGTTGTTTCAAACAGGTTTGGCGAAGCCTGGCGACCCGACGACTCGGTTTCGTAGAGCGGCTTGACTGCATTGCGCGTATCAAAACGCTCTTTGCCTTCATGATATGCCTGCGCAATACCATCAGTCAGCATGGTCTGCGGAGCGACTTTCTTGAGCCCCTCAACAGTTGCCGCAGTGAAGCGATCGGCATCAGTACCATCAAGAACAACGGCGATGCCGGGATTGGTGCAGAACTGACCAGCACCCATGGTGAGCGAGCCAGCCCAGCCCTGTCCGAGCGTTTCGGCGCGCGCCTTCATGGCTTCCGGCAGCAGGAACATCGGATTAACCGAACCAAGCTCACCAAAGAATGGAATAGGCTCTGGACGCGCAGCGCAAAGGTCAAACAATGCACGGCCACCGGCGAGAGAGCCCGTGAAGCCAACAGCCTTGATATAAGGGTTCTGAACGAGCGCATGACCGACATCACGGCGACCGCCCTGAATGAGCGAGAACACACCTGGATGAACGCCGGTCTTCTTGATTGCGGCTTCTACGGCTTGCGCAACAATTTCACCCGTTCCCGGATGGGCCGAATGGCCCTTCACGACCACAGGGCAACCGGCTGCAAGCGCTGCTGCGGTATCACCCCCGGCAGTCGAAAACGCCATCGGAAAGTTCGATGCACCAAAAACTGCGACAGGCCCGATTGGACGCTGAACCAGACGAATTTCAGGACGCGGCGCTGGCTGACGATCAGGAAGCGCTGCATCAAAACGGCGATCAAGATAGTCACCCTTTTCGATATGGTCGGCGAACAGTCGAAGCTGGCCGGTGGTGCGTCCGGTTTCGCCTTGAAGTCGTGCTTCCGGCAAGCCGGTTTCCTGTGAGCCGATCACGACGATATCGGCAATGCGTGCTTCAATTTCATCAGCGATTGCGCGCAGGAACTGAGCACGTTCGGCACGGGTTGAATAGCCGTAAGACCAGAAAGCGTCTTCAGCTGCTTCACAAGCACGATTCACCAGATCAACTGTACCAACTGCAAACGAATGAGCAGGCCCACTTGCTGGTGAAGATTCAAAAGTGCCGGCTCCGTCGAGCCACTCGCCAGCAACAAGGTGTTTTCCTTTGGGCGTGAATGCCATTCGTTCATCCTCCTGTAGAAATCGACGTACAATTAAGCCAGTATCCGGCTACATCTAAATTGCACATACCTAATGATTGTATACCCTAAATCTTTGTATACAGTGTGTGCGCAGATATCAATTGCCTGTAGACACCTCCTGTCAGGCGCAGCCATGAAAGACGCATAATGAGCGAGACGACCATCCTGAGCATTGCTAACCTTCACGACCGCGTAGAGGCGATTTTTCGTAAAGCAGGGTTAAACGCTATACAGGCTGCTGCCGTCGCTCGTGTGATTGTTGCGGGTGAACGCGATCACTGCAAATCTCACGGCATATACCGTATCGAGGGTGCGCTTCGCACAGTCAAGGCCGGGAAGGTAAAAGCAGACGCAATTCCTGAAATCGTGAAAGATGAAGCCTCCAGCATCGTGCGCGTCAATGCGAATTTCGGCTTTGCAAACCCGGCTTTCGAGTTGGGCGTCCCTGTGCTTGCCGAGCGCGCACGTAAGAACGGCTTAGCCGCCCTCGTCATCAACGACTGCACGCATTTTTCGGCACTCTGGCCGGAAGTCGAAGCGCTGACGAGCGAAGGTCTCGCAGCACTCGTCATGTGCCCAAGCTACGCAACGGTTGCGCCAACCGGCGGCAACAAGCCGTTGCTCGGCACCAATCCTTTTGCCTTTGGCTGGCCGCGCAAGGAAACATCGCCTTATGTCTTTGACTTTGCAACCTCTGTTGCGGCGCGTGGCGAGATCGAACTGCATCGCCGCGCAGGCAAGCAATTGCCGGAAGGCTGGGCGCTGGATGCAGAAGGCAACCCGACGACCGATCCAGAAACTGCACTGGCAGGTGCCATGCTGCCGTTTGGCGGGCATAAGGGGTCGGCAATCAGCACAATGGTTGAACTGCTTGCTGCCATCATGATCGGCGACCTGACCAGCCCCGAAGTGCTCGATTTCCTCGGCACCACCACATTGTCGCCAGTGCATGGCGAGCTCATCATCGCATTTTCACCGGAAGCCTTTGCCAAGGGCCGACCCGGCGATCCATTTGCCCGTGCGGAAGCTTTCTTTGAGGCGATCGTCGGTCAGGGCGCTCGCCTGCCATCGCAGCGCCGCTTCAAGGCACGCGCGGAATCTGAAAGCGATGGCGTCAAGCTCACCAAAGCAGAAATCGACCAGCTTGATCTCCTTCTGGAAAAAGGTCTGGATGCCATTTCCTAAACCAAAAGCGGCTGGAATTTTCAGCCGCTTTTTATTTACGTCTAAATTTGTCTAACTCTTGTGCCCGTTGAAAAACCGGAATCTATTATGAATCGCGATATTAAGAGTCGCCTCCGCCGAAGCGCCCTTGAAACCCGCAAAATATTGATGATTACCGGCTCCCAGAAGCCTGGATCTCCAGAGGAAAAAGCATGAAGACTACCGCTCCGAGGCGCCTGAAGCGCTCAACTATTCCAACTGCACTCATATTCGCCCTATGCCTTTCTGCATCGCCGCAAGCTGTAGAAGCTGCGACACCCGCTGACACGCTGGTGATTGCAATGAGCATTGATGACATCATTTCGCTCGACCCGGCAGAAATTTTTGAAATTACCACATCGGAAATGCTGACCAGCACCTACGAACGTCTGGTAACGACAGATACCAAGGATCCGACTAAGATCATTCCACAGATCGCCGAAAGCTGGACTTTTTCTGATGATGGTAAGTCGATTACATTCAAAATCCGCGACGGCTTGAAGTTTGCTTCGGGCAATCCGATCACCGCGCAAGATGCGGCTTACTCCATACAACGTGCAATTAAACTTGATAAAAGTCCCGCTTTCATCCTCAGCCAGTTTGGCATTACGCCTGATAATGTTGAGCAAAATGCAGTAGCCGTTGACGATAAGACCTTTGTTTTCACCACCGGCAAGCCTTTTGCGCCAAGCTTTGTTCTCAACTGTTTGACCTCCAGCGTCGCCTCGCTCGTCGATAGCAAGTTGGTCAAGGAACATGAGCAGAAAACTGAAAAAACCGAGACATATCCCTATGAAACTGACTTTGGCTATGAATGGCTGAAGAACAATTATGCGGGATCGGGTCCGTTTGCACTCAAGCAATGGCGTGCCAATGAAGTACTTTTGCTGGAACGGAATGACAATTATACCGACGCCAAGCCTGCAATGAAGCGTGTGATCTACCGCCATGTGAAGGAAGGCATGTCGCAGCGGCTTTTGCTTGAGGCCGGCGACATCGATATCGCACGCAATCTGGAACCGGGAGATATTGAGCAGCTGGCAAAGGACAGCAAGTTCAACATCATCAACGCCCCCAAGGGACGCGTCTATTATCTGTCGATGAATCAGAGTGTCCCTGAACTCGCCAAGCCGGAAGTGCGTCAGGCACTGAAATATCTCATTGATTACGACACCATCGAAGGTACCCTGATCAAGGGAATTGGCCGCAAGCATCAGTCCTTCCTGCCGGTTGGCATGTTTGGCGCTACGGACGACAATCCGTTCGATTACAACGTTGAAAAAGCCAAGGAACTGCTTGAAAAAGCTGGATTAAAAGACGGCATCAGCGTCACCTTAGACGTCCGCAACAACCAACCTTATGTCGGCATTGCTGAAAGCATTCAGCAGACAATGGCAAAGGCTGGCGTGAATGTCGAGATTTTGCAGGGCGACGGCAAACTGACGACAACAAAAGTCCGCGCACGCAAGCACCAGCTTGCCCTCGGCATCTGGGGGCCGGACTATTGGGATCCACATACGAATGCCGTCACCTTCACCAACAATCCGAACAATGGCGATGAAGTTAATTTGCGGACCACTGCATGGCAGGCTTCATGGGACATTCCTGAACTGACTGCTGAAACTATGGCAGCAGCCGAAGAGCGCGACACGACCAAGCGCGAAGCAATGTACCACGATATTCAGAAGAAGTTTCAGGAAACAAGCCCGATCGCTGTTATCTATCAACAGATCGAAACAGCTGCAACGGGTGCGAATGTGCATAACTTCAACATGGTTGCTGATGCCAACTATGTCGCCACAGTAACAAAAGACTAATCAAAATGGCCGGGTGATAAATCACCCGGCCATCAAACTGCTGACAAACCTTCTGGACAGAGCGTGCGCGCTTAACCGTACCCGATTGCTCGCTCTATCTTTTTGTTTTTATGCGCATCTTGGTCAGAAAACCGTTTCACACTTTTCGGGATGCGCTCTAGGCTACATCCTTCGGACAGCACGAAGTTGTTTTCAATCTATGGCTATGTCAAGCCTTGTATGTCTGAACAGCGCCAGGCAGCTTGCTCCACTCGGCATACCACTTGTTGAACAGCTTGAACTGCGCTTCAACATAACCACGCTGGCTATCTGACAGGGCATCGCTTGCATTAAAGTGCAGCGTATATTCCTTGTCCCCCTTCAGAACCATCATGTGCTTGAAATAAAGAACGAGGTCCGGGCCTTCATCGAAAGACGAAAGAACGGCAAGCGCCTGTTCGAGTTCAAGCGCGCGCTGACGGGCGTCAGCGTCGCCTGCTGCTGCGGCCTGCGAAAGCTTACAAAGATGAATAACTTCTTTTGGAAGCACATTGCCGATACCTGTGATCGCACCTGTTGCTCCACAATTAACGAAGCCGTGGAACACAGCTGTATCAACGCCAACCATCAGCGTGACTTCATCATCGCGACTGGTGATGTTTTCGGCTGCATAACGCATGTCAGCAGGCCCACCAAATTCCTTGAAACCAACGAGGTTTGGATGCTCTGCACGCAAGGCGAAAAACAGATCGGCACGGGTTGAATAGCCATAATATGGGCTGTTGTAGATGACGGCTGGAAGATCGGGCGCTGCCGAAAGAACAGTCTTGAAGTGATCTTTCTGAGCCGCAACAACCGAACCACGCGAAAGAAGGCGCGGGATAACCATAAGGCCCTTGGCGCCGACCTTCTGCGCATGCGCTGCATGGGCGGCGGCAATGGTTGTATTCACGGCACCAGTGCCAACAACAACAGGAACCCCGGCGGCGGTCAGGCGTGCAACACCTTCCATACGCTGTTCATCTGTAAGGAGCGGCCAGTCGCCCATCGAACCACAATAAACGACAGCCGACATACCGTCGGCGATCAGTTCCTTACCCTTGCGCACCAGCGCATCAAAATCAGGCGTTCGATCATCTTTGCAAGGGGTCATCAAAGCCGGAATCACGCCGGTAAAGATATTGGCAGCCATGTAGAAATCCTCTCAGAGTATTGCCGACAAACAACTTAAGCAGGCAATGCTACAAACAAAACCAGAGCCATTGGCCTGTGATGGCGATTGCCATTTTCGGCCCTCCCTATCTGATATATCAGTTTGTATTTTATTTGTCGACAGGAATTACACGGCACTACAGGTTTATTTCCAGACGGTCTTCGCGCATGACGAGTTTCTGCACCTGACGCACGATCTGCTCGGCATGTTCATGCGCAAGCTGTTCCGCCAGCTTCATGTCGCGTGCAGCAATTGCGGCGATCATTTCTTCATGTTCCTCCACGAAACGGCGAGGCAATTGATCATTATAGGATTGATAATAGAGACGGAGAATGCGTCGGCCCTCATCCAACAAACGCTTGAAAAGATTTGTAAAATATGGATTACGCCCCGCCTCGGCGATTGCAAGATGAAGCTCTGCATTGGTCGCAATCATCAAAAGCGCATCCTGCGCTTCCACAGCCTTCGTGAACTCCACCTGATGTAACGCTATAATGTCCAGATCTTCCTGCCGATGATTTTTGGCGGCAAGCTGGGTCGTGGCGCGATACATCAAAGTCAACGCGTCGAAATAGGTGTGCATATTGAGGAAATCGATATTCGATACCATGGTCGAACGATTGGGCAGCGTATCGATCAGCCCCTCACCTGCCAGCCGCACCAAAGCTTCGCGGATTGGGGTGCGAGACATTTTAAACCGCTCTGCAAGCTGCACCTCATCAATTGGGCTGCCAGGCGGCAGCACCAGATCGAGGATTTCATCGCGCAGCAGGTCATAGACCATTTTCCCACCAGAACCGCGCTTGCGTTCAGGGATGGCGTTCATATCGCTTTCCGTCATCAGCATATCCTTTTGCGGTTATCAGGAGAAAGGTTCTGTTGGTCCCTTGGCAGGCTGCGTAAACCACTGCGCGCCTTCAGCACTCATATAAATATGATCTTCAAGACGCACGCCAAACTGTCCCGGTACAACAATCATCGGCTCATTGGAGAAGCACATGCCCGGTTGGAGCGGCAGCGAATTACCACGAACAATGTAAGGCGCTTCATGGATTTCCAGTCCCAGACCATGACCCGCACGATGCGGAAGACCGGGGAGCTGATAATCCGGCCCCAACCCATGCTTGACCAGTATGGCGCGAGCGGCATCATCAAGGCTGGAACAGGCAGCCCCTATCTTTGCAGCATCAAACACGGCCTGCTGCGCCTGCCGTTCAATCGTCCAGATACGCTCAAATTCGGCGGTCGGCGCATCCAGCATATAGGTGCGGGTGAGATCAGAGTGATAGCCATCGATCCGGCAACCCGTATCGACCAGAATGACATCGCCATTTTTATAAAACTGCTCACCATCCGCGCCATGCGGCAGCGATGTTGCCTCGCCAAAAGAGACAATGCAGAAGGTCGAGCCGCCATCAGCGCCCAATTCACGATGCTGCTCATCGATAAAGCGCACGACATCAGAAGCGGCAATGCCCGGACGAATGAACTGATGCGCGCGGCGATGCACTTCCAGTGTCAGCCCCATGGCATATTTAATGATATCGATTTCAGTCTGCGATTTTACGATACGCTGTTCGCGAATGAGCGGACCAGCGTCAACAAGACGCTCAGCACCGATTTCTCTACATAAAGCATTATAGACAAAGAGCGGCACAGCATCATCAACAGCGAGCGTTTCACCGGCTTTCAGCAGAGAAGCCACAAGGGCGACACTGTTTTGTTCTTCCTGCCAGATGCGGATTTCGCCAGCCAAATGCGGCAGGCTTTCCACTCGGCTCTGCTCAAAACCCGGAACAATATAGACAATCTCGCTTTGCGTTATAACTGCGCCAAGCAGGCGCTCGCTCGAATGCCAGACAAGGCCAGTGTAATAAAGCAGGCTCTCGGTGGACCCAAGCAGCAAGGCACCAATGTTTTTTTCGCTCAAACGACGGCGCAGTACATCAATACGCGCCAGCCGCTCATCATTGGAAATGCTTGGGTGTTGAGTGGTGAGAGACATTGCTTATTCCTTTCAGCCTCTGCCACGGACTCTGTGGCATGCTGAAAGGATAAATCTCTGTACGCAATTTGTCGACAGAATTAGATTTTACCAAACCGGTGCGCTTGAGCAGCCCCATCAACAACAACGGCAACAGCGTCGTCAACAGGATCGCAATGAACGCCATCGCCATGCCAAGCCCAATTGATCCCTGTTCAAACTGCCGCCAGATAAAAATGGAAATCGTCTGCATGCCGACGGGTGCCACCAGAATGGAAGCGACCAGCTCACGCGTTGCGACTGCAAAAACCAGCAGCATTGCGGTGATCAAGCTTGGTGCGATCAGCGGCAGCATGATGCGGCGGAAGGTCATAAAACTGCTTGCTCCGCACACGCGCGCTGCCGCTTCAAGATTGTCACCAATCTGATGAAACGCCGCTGTCGCATAGCGGATCGGCTGCGGCAACAGAATGCAGCAATAAGCAAGCAGCAGAATGAGCGGCGTATTGTAAGGCGAGATGAGCAGCGACGGCTGGTTCCAAGCAAGGATCAGTCCGACAGCCACCACAACCCCCGGAAGGGCGTTCGGCAACACAGTTAGAACATCAAGCCAGAAACGCCCACGGAAACGCATTTTCACAACTGCATAGGCAGCGATAGCACCCAGCAAACCTGTCAGAAGCGCACTTGCGACGCCCAAAGAAAGACTGTTTGTCAAGGCTCGCATAGCGCCCGCGCTGTTATCAGCGATATCTGCAAAATTATCGAAACCGAGATTGGACAGCGTCAGCCCGCCGGAAATGGTTTTCGACATGGCAGTTGCGAGAATGGCAAGGAGGGGTACACCGGCTGCCGCAAAAGCGACCACACCAAACAGGATAACGACCGGAACCCTGAACGCTCCAAGATCACGCTTGTCCTTATTCTGCGGTTTACCGCCAGTCGTCACATAAGAACGGCGTGTCAAAATCCAGCGCTGAAGCATGAAAGCCGCGAGCGACAACAAAACCAGTGCCAGCGAAAAGACAGCAGCCCCCGAAAGATCAATCGGCCAATCGGATATGCGCAGGTCGATTTCCGTTACCAGCACATCGAAGCCCGAACGGCTGCCGAGAGCGGCCGGTGTGCCATATTCCTCAATTGCTGAAGCGAAAACGAGCAGCAGGCTTGCTGCAAGTCCGGGCGTTGCCAGCGGCAGTGTGATGCGAAAGAACGCGCGCCAAGGCGATGCACCAAACACGCGGCCCACGTCAGAATAGCGCGCACCGACCGCTTCTATCGTGCGGGACACCGCAAAATAGACCAGCGGAAACGTGTTGAGCGCCATCACGAATGTCATGCCTGCAAGCGAAAACAGAAATGGTGCCAGGTTGAACCCTGTAAGCTGTTCAAGATAGCCGCGCGGCTGCAAAGTCATGATCCAGCCAAGCGTTGCAATATAGGGCGGGATCATGAAGGGTACGAGCATCAGCACGTCCCAGACCAGCGCCAACGGCACTTTGTAAAGTGCTCGGAACACAGCGAGCGGCACTGCGATAATAGCCGACAGCACGACGACACTGACACCGAGCAAAATGGTATTGCCGGTCATACGCATAAGCTTTGGATCTTCAAACAATGCTGGCAAATGCACAAAAGGCGCGCTGAACACACCCTGCCCTATCTGCGGGAAAATCGCCTGCAGAACGATGAAAATAAACGGAACCGCAACGACAATGGCAAGGCCGATGACGGCCACAAGCCCAAGCGGATTTGCAGCAGTAGCGGTCTTAGCACTCATGATTGCCTCTGCGGTATTCCCGCTGTCTGGGAAAATGACAGCGCTTTTAAAAATAAACAAAATGAAACGGCTCTCCCAATATTGAGAGAGCCGCCGGTTCATTACTTCTTCGCGCCAAAAATCGCGTTGAACTCTTTCAGCGTTTCATCACGATTGCCGTAAACGGCCGCTGCATCAATCTTCAGAATCTTTAGATCGTTGATCAAAGGACGATTTGCAGAAAGGTCGGAACGTGCGGGCATCAGATAGGTTTTTGCCACCATCTTCTGGCCTTCTTCCGAAAGCATGTAATCAATGAACTGCTTGGCTTCATCCTGATTTTTGGACCATTTAAGGATCATGGCCGGACGCGGCGCAATGACGGTGCCCGATGTCGGGAAGATCACGTCAATGGCCTCGCCTTTGGCCTTGCCTGCGAGGGAAATATAATCGACAGCGCCGAAAACAGCGGCTTTCGCGCCCTGAAGCACGGGGTTCAGCGCTTCTGCGTTAGCACCGGCAGCAACCGCACCATTCTCATGGAGCTTCTTGAAAAGATCCCAGCCCTGCGTTTCCGAAAGCGCTGCAACAAGCTCGAAAGTTGCACCCGACTGCGATGGATCTGGAAGGTTCACCAGATCTTTGTATTCAGGCTTGGCAAGGTCAGCCCATTCGGTTGGCTTTGGAGTCTTGCTGTTTGGATTCCATGCGATGCCAAGTGCCGAAACGCCCTGTGCAACAGCCGTTTCATTTTTCAGAAAATCGGGAACTTTTTCAGCATTTGGGCTTGTGTATGCCACAAGCCAGTCGCGCTTGGCGAAATCCGTTGCTGTATCCCATGAGGCTGAAATCAGAACGTCGACAACAGGGTTGGCGGCTTCAGCTTCGATACGCGCCATTACCTTGCCTGTCGTTGCCTGAAAGACATTGACCTTCGTGCCTGTCTTGGCTGTGAAACCAGCGGCCAGGCCTTCAATCAGTTTGCCGGGACCAGCTGAATAAACGGTGATGTCAGCAAATGCAGCCGTGCTTGCGAGCAGAGCTGCGGCAAATGCCATACCAGCACCGATAAGCGACTTCTTCATAAATCTCTCCTGAGATATGGGACGTGAAGTGATTGTTAGGCGAACCAGCGGAGCTCTTCAGCATTGATTGCTATGCCGACAGGAACACCGGGCGTGTGACGATGATTATCAAGATAGGTCAGTTCATGCCCCTCATGCTGTGAACCGATGCGGACAGTCGTCAGGTGCCCATCACCGCGAAACTGTGTGCGCAGAACGGTCGCAGGAATCGATGCATCACTCATTTCAACACTGCGAACCGAGCGTGACGGCAGCAGCACGTGCGTGGCCATTTCGGGAGCCGTAAGATGTGAAAGATGAATGTCCGTTTGCGCTATCCGATAGCCAGCGCTCGCTCGTTCCACCGGCATCACACAGCCAAGCCGAAGAAAATCGGCAACCGCTGGTGTGGTCGGCTGCGCAACGAGAATTTCGGGTGCCGCAAGCTGTTCGATAACACCGGCGCGCATGATCGCCACCTGATGCGCCAGTGAGAAAGCTTCGCTCTGATCATGCGTCACATAAATTGCGGTCAGACCGAGATTGGCGACAAGCTGGCCGATTTCATTGACCATGTTTTCACGCAATTCACGATCAAGATTGGAAAGCGGTTCATCAAACAGCACGAGGCCAGGTTCGGCAACAATTGCACGCGCAATCGCCACACGCTGCTGCTGACCGCCCGACATATCGCTGATCGAGCGATCACCAAAACCCGAAAGGCCAACCCGATCCAATGCCGATTTCACACGAGTCTCACGCTCGGCCCGTCCGACCCCACGCATTTCAAGCGGAAACGAGACATTCCTATAAACCGACATGTGCGGCCACAGTGCGTAATCCTGAAACACCATGCCAAGCTGACGCTTTTCCGGCGGAGAAAAGCGCCCCGTTGCAGCATCGGCAACCTTCACGCCATCAATCATGACGGAACCTGTTGTTGGTGCGAGAAGACCTGCCACCAGACGCAGCAATGTGGTCTTGCCACACCCCGATGGACCGAGCAGCGCAAGCGTCTGGCCTTTTGGCAAATTCAGATCAATGTTTTTAAGGATGATGCTTGAGCCATAGGCCAGGCTTATCCCCTCGGCCTGAACAGCAAAATCAGTGCATATATTTGAGACGTGTAACATTGCCCGCAATCTTTGATTGTTTGCGCGCTTTTATTCTGCCCCCATGACAGAGCGATGACAAAAACCACAAGGCACGGGCGTGATTTTACATTGAGCCTGTCATTCAGACGCATATGGCCAAATCACGACGCTTGCAGCATCGGGAATTCGTGCACAACACCTCTCTTATAAGAAGGGGCGCCAATCGTTGTCTTACCCGCTTCTATCAGAATGCAAACCAAAGCATAGACCACGCCATCTACCGGCACATAACGTGATATGGGTGCGGTGATGATCGATTATTGAAACAGTGCGCCTTCTATTACCAATTTCTAATTTTAGGCTCACAATCTACAAAGTAAAAAAGCAATAAACTTATGAATCTTCAATAAATATTGAAGTAACTATATTCGATACTCCCATAAGACAGTCCTTTGAAAAATGATATAACCGTGTAAAATTACAATCAAAATAAGACGACGAAACGAAGGGGAATGCGTGCTAAAATTTCAGAACAATGTTCTTGAGCTGATAGCCAGAGGCAATCCTCTGAAGCAAACGCTTGAGCAGTTGTGTCTTGGAATTGAAGGGCTGATTTTAAATGCCCGCACGATGATTTGCTCCGTCGATCAGGCGGGAATGCTGCATATGCTCGCCGCGCCAAATCTCCCCGATAGTTACGGCTATTCTTTCAATGGAATTGTCGTTGGGCCGAACGTCGGCTCTTGCGGTCGTGCCATTTATTACAAAGTGCCGGTCGTCGTTTCTGATATTGAAAATGATCCCAAGTGGGCAAGTTATAAGCAGCTCGCCCTGCCACTGGGGCTGCTTGCATGCACTTCAATCCCCATCCTCAGCGATACAGGCGATGCTCTGGGCGCATTGGCGGTCTATTTTGATGAGAAGCACACGCCATCGGCAGCCGAGCAAGAAATCATCGATATAGCTGTGGGGCTTTGCAAGCTTGCGATGATGCGCGAAATGCGAATCCTCAATTATGAGCGAAGAGCGACGGTGGATATTCAGACGGGCGTCGCCAATCGCACAGCCTTTGATGATGCGCTGTCGCAATTGCGTTGCGAATTACCCGGTAGCTGGGCCTTGTTTGTTATCGACATTGATAACCTCAAAGTCACCAACGATACGTTTGGCCATGAAGTGGGTGATGTGTTGATCAACACGATTGCCACGCGCATTGCAGCGGCTCTTTCGCCGGATATAACATTCCGTACGGGCGGGGATGAGTTTACCGTCATCATCCAGAACCATAAAGCACTCTACGACCTTGATCATGCGGCAGATCTTGTTTTTGAAGCTCTGTCTTCGCCTGTCCATTGTGACGGTCAGACAATCCTGCCACGCGTGACGATCGGCGGAGCAGTTCTTGCTGCTCTTGATACGCATCCGCAGACTGTGCGCCGGAATGCGGATTTTGCGCTCTCTCATGCCAAGGAAAATGCACGCGGCAGTTTTGTGCTTTATCAAGCCAATGTCGGCACCCGGATCGTTCACAGGCGAAACTCGATCAGGGAAGTGCGTGAAGCGCTCGAAGAAAAGCGTATTACGGCACATTATCAGCCACTCATCCGGCTTGATACGAAGGAAATAATCGGCTTTGAAGCATTGAGCCGTATGACAACGCCGTCAGGTGACATTCTTTCTGCGGCCATGTTTCAGGAATCTTTCTCCGATGTGCATATTGCATCCGAGATCACCCAATATATGCTTTCTATCGTCGCGCAGGACATAAGGCGCTGGCTGGACCTGGGCCTTCCCGTACAGCATGTCGGCGTTAACGTCACAGCAGCAGACTTCTATGTGGGTGATCTTGCTGCTTTCGTTTCAAAGACATTTGCCCAATATAATGTTCCGCTGTGCCATCTCATCATAGAGGTAACAGAAAACGCCTATATCGGGCAGCGCGACGATGTTGTTGCATCAGGTATTCGAAACCTTCGCTTACTGGGTGTGCGTATCGCGCTCGATGATTTTGGCACTGGCTTTGCTGCACTGGCCCATCTTCTCACCGTTCCGGTCGACATCATCAAGATTGACCGGTCTTTTGTATGCCGTCTTGTGCCCGGTGATCCAAGTGTCGCGATTGTAAAAGGCATTGTACAAATCGCCAGAGACTTGAACATCAAACTCGTCGCAGAAGGTGTTGAAACGCTTGAATTGGCAAAAACTCTCGAAAAAATGGGATGCCAGCTTGGGCAAGGCTATGCCTTTTCCAAAGCCGTAGAGTATGACACTGCCACCACTCTTTTACGCGATTATGGGCAAGATTATCAGCCCCGACACTCAGCCATCATACAGCCGTACAGCACAAAAAATTGACAGTTTTACCTGGACTGTGATCCAGTTTCATTTTGCCTTCGTATCAAGCTTTATGAATACAAACGTTTCCTTCAGCTCACAGACGTGGCAAAAGAAAATAGAGTGCTATTCGCCGCTTCTGGCTTTGTCGCATCTGAGCATATGGGATTCAACACGGATGACCGAGCGGACTGCTTCTGAAAATCAGCCCTCCCTGGAGGAATTGATGCTGGCGGTCAGTTCGCGGCGCGACATGGACGCGTTCGAGGCGATTTTCAAACATTTCGCACCGCGCGTTAAAGCCTATATGGCCAAATTGTCTGCCGATACGCAAACAGCGGAAGAATTGATGCAGGAAACCATGATTGCAGTCTGGAACAAGGCAGACCAGTTTGATTTTTCCAAAGGAGCCCTGTCTACCTGGATTTTCACGATTGCACGCAATCAACGCATTGATGCCATTCGGCGTGCGCGGCGTCCGCAATTCGACCCAACCGACCCGGCCTTCGTGCCCGATGAAGAGCAGCCTGCCGACATTCTGATTGCGCAGAAACAATCCGCCAATCAGTTGCGGGCTGCGATGGCGAACCTGCCAAAAGAGCAAAGCGCATTGCTCGAACTCGCCTATTTCGAGGAAAGCACCCACAGTGCGATAGCCAAAAAGCTCAATCTGCCTTTAGGAACCGTGAAATCACGCCTGCGGCTGGCATTTAACAAATTGCGTTCTGCGCTCGATAATTCGGGAGCGCAGTGATGAACATTCAACACCATCTAAGCGACGAACTTCTCTCAAGCTATGCAGCCGGAACACTGGCTGAAGGCTGGAGTATCGCTGTCGCAACACATCTCGCGCTTTGCCCTGCCTGCCGCTCCCGGCTTAAACAATTTGAGCAAATTGGCGGTGAGCTTCTCGAAACAGTCGCTCCGCAGCAAATCAAAATTGATTCATGGGATTCGATAAAAGACCGGCTCACAAATCAGCCGAAGATGCCCCCGCAACCCGTGCAACATCGCGGCTCACCCCTTGCAACGCCTGCCATTCTGCCTGAACCACTGCGCTCTTACGTTGGTGGCGATCTGCCTGATTTGAAATGGAAATCTCTTGGTCGTGGTGCTTATCAGGTGCCGATTGCGATCAATGATGGCGAAACCAATGTCAGGCTGCTGAAGATCCCGGCTGGCAAACCTGTGCCCGAACACGGCCACGGCGGACGCGAGCTGACGCTGGTGCTTTGTGGCAGTTTCGAAGATGAAACCGGCATTTTTGCGCGCGGCGATATTGAAGAAGCAAATGCCGATCTTGTGCATCAACCAATCGCTTCGAACGGCGGTGATTGCATATGCCTTGCCGTGACGGATGCCCCACTAAAATTCCAGGGTTGGCTGATGCGCATGGTTCAACCGCTGATAGGCATCTGAAAAAGGCGGCAAAATTGCCGCCTTTTTCATTTTCAGTTTAGAACCACGATGGCTGCATTCAAAGCAGTCGCCAAAAACAGCCAGACGATATATGGCAAAAACAACAATGCGGATATGCGATCAGGCTGCCATGCGCGGATGATGAACAACAGCACGCAAAGCCATGCGCCAATAATAACCACCAGTCCAAGCATCGTCATATGGGCACCGAAGAAAATAGGCGACCAGATAAAGTTCAGCACCATTTGACCAAACCATGGCCCGCGACGTTGCCAACCGGTGTCCTTCAACCAGGTTCGCCAGCCCGCAATCGCAATCAAGACATAGAGGATCGTCCAGATTGGCGCAAAAGCGCCGTTGGGCGGCGTAAACCACGGCTTTTGTAGCGATGCATACCATTCACCCGGAGGAAAACTGATACCCATCGTCATGCCAATCGTAATCGTCACAAGGACGAAGACCGCCAGAAGACCCAATTTCTGCATATTACTTCTCCAGTCTAGCCGACCAAACGCGACGTTACCCAATAGCCAATATAGGCCGAGACGGCAGACAGCACAGTCCCCCAGATCAGATCGACAATTGTCAGGGCCCATGACCAGTTTTTCAATGTGGCTTGATTGGTCAGGTCATAAGTCGCATAGGCAACAAATCCTAAAAGCGCACCGTTGAGCAACACAACAGCTCCACTTCCTGCGAGAAGTCCCGGTCGCACTGCGAAAAACACCAGTCCAAATACGAAAATCACGTAGAATACGACTGCTGGAGCGAGACGGAAACTTGGCGCAAGCATATCACCCATGGCAGGGCGATAAAACACATTGGCCATATTCGTCAGCCAGACTGAATCAATGGCCAGAAAAGCGAAGGCTGTGACCACATAAGCGACAATATAGGATTTCATCTAAACCACTCTCCAGTGCCAACCGGCTTAACTAAAACATTATGCATTCTGCGTTACTTTATGCGTGACCAACTGACATCACGGCACAAAAGACCTGCCAGAACGCAGCCATAGGTCGTCATTTTATCGCCGTTTACCTTTACGCTAAGCTTGTAGGTAAGGTTGCGCTGGGGATCAAAAGCAGTTCCAGAATATTGGCCGCCCGCAATCTGGTTTATGTTCATAACCAGACGGTCGCCGGCTTTTTCTTTTGGGGTTCCGGACCTGATCCACGTATTGGTGGCGCAAATATCCTTGCCACATTCTGCAATCTTGACCCGCGCCTTGCCATCGCCGCGCGCCCAGTTGCCGCTTATGTCGCCAGCCTGCGCAATCGACGGCGTTAACACGGCTATGCTCCCTATTATGCGTATCCATTGCATCGGTGCCTCCTGCATCCGTGGATTCATGTCATCAAGCATGTTCAATCGTATAAAGGCCGACATTGATCGCGCCTTCTTCAAACCCGCCCTCGCAGTAACAAAGATAATATTCCCAAAGCCTGCGGAACCGGTCGTCAAAGCCCAGCTTTTCGATCGAAGGCCAATTGGCAGTAAAACGCTGCCGCCATTCAGCCAGCGTGAGCGCATAAGAGTGACCGAAATGATCAATCTCTTTCAAAACCAGACCAGCTTTGGAGAGGTCGCGTTCAAGCACCTTGTCGGAAGGTAAAAAACCTCCCGGAAAGATGAACTTCTGAATGAAATCCGCCTTGCGGCGATAGTTTTCATAGCGTGCATCTTCAATTGAGATGATTTGCAAAACGGCTTTGCCGCCCGGTTTTAAACACCGCTTGAGCGTCGCGAAATATTCGGGCCAGTAAGCCTCACCGACAGCCTCAAACATTTCGATGGAAACGATCCGGTCAAACTGCCCTTTGACATCGCGATAATCCTGCAAGCGCAAATCAACGGCATCCTTAAGTCCCGCATTCTGAACGACAGCCTTGCCCCAGGCGAGCTGGGAGGGTGACAAAGTGATCCCTGTGACATGCGCATCGCCATCATCTGCAAGATGGGCTGCCAAGGCGCCCCAACCACACCCAATCTCGAGGATTTTTTCGCCCCCCTCAAGCGCCAGTTTGTCAGCAATACGCTTCAACTTGTATGCCTGCGCATCTTCAAGGCTATGCGTGTTTTCATTCCAGATGGCTGACGAATACAGCATCGTGTGATCAAGCCACTGTTTGTAGAAATCATTGCCAAGGTCATAATGCGCCTCGATATTCTTGCGGCTGCCACGGCGTGTATTTGCATTGAGCAAATGCCCCACACGGTGAACAATGCGCATGAAGCGTGAACCGTGCAGCGTGGAAACAAGTGTGTCGCGATTGCGCGCGGCAAAGCGGATCACCGCTGTTAGGTCCGGGGACGACCAGTCACCGTCGATATAGGCCTGCGCAAAGCCAATATCGCCGCCCGCTAACAAGCGACGCAGGCAGCGCCAGCTCTTGATAACGATTTTTGCTTCCGGTCCGGGCAATATACCTTGAGCAACAACGGATTGTCCCGAAGGCAAAACAAGGTTCAGACGGCCATATCGCACCTGACTGAGCAGCCGCCTTAACACACGCGCCGACGGGCTTAAAACCGAACGACCAACAGATATGGGGGCCGGGTAATGGGAAGACTCATCAAACTGGCTCATGCAACCCTGTTCCTCTCCCGAGACATGTCATGATGGATATGGGATATGGGATCCTGCGGTGGGCTTGGACGCTTGCGGAGTTTCATCCCCTTCGCCCAGATTTTCAGCGCTTCCCAGTGAATGCCGCCGACAACGCGCAACGTCAGAAATGGAATGGCAAAAAAGGCACGCAACAAAGCCATGTCACTGAGCTCCACACGACGCGCCAGATGACGCGCTGTCAGCACCAGACCTTCGTCATCAAAAGTGTTGATCCTGACTGCGAGCTTATCCGCCGGAGGCTGAACCTCGAATTCATAGCGCAGCTTCATATCCATGAAGGGCGAAACATAAAACGCCTTGTCGCAGGTCTGCACGATGCGCTCGCCCTGCTCTGCTTCGACCGGGATCATATAGCCGTGGCGCTGCTTAAACGTGTTATCGACTTCCCATAGAATAGCCGTGAGCCGATCTTCACGATTATAGCAAAAGAAAATGCTCAACGGATTGAACGACCAGCCGAGGATACGCGGCATCGTCAGAAGACGGATCGCGCCTCCATCGGGTTGCATACCTGTGCTGCGCATTGCATCTTCAATCTGCGCCCGCAAAGATGTTGCTGATCCATTGCCGCGATCTTTTTCGCAAAAAGAAAACAGATTGAACCGATTGACCGAAAACAGCCTGAGCCTGCGGTGAAGCACATCCAGTTCATCAAGATCGAGCAACAGTGAATAGATTTTATAGGCGAGCTTATGTTCCTTTGGCCGCAAGCGGGCATGGGTCACATGCCCCGGAAAAAGTGCAGATTTGAAAATACCGGTCATGCCAGCGCCCTTTCCCGGATCGTTACAGGCTGGCGAACAATACGCGCGCTTTCCTGCTCAACCCGCCATGGGCGACGCAGTCCGCCGAGGTCTTCCGCTACTGCAAGACCGGCCTGCAAACCGTCCTCATGAAAACCGGAACCAAAATGTGCGCCACAAAACCAGGTTCGGCGCTGTCCCTGCAACGACCAGACTTCCCTCTGCGCGCGATCCGTTGCCATATCAAAGATTGGATGTTCATAGATCTCGCGATGGATCACCAGATCCTCACGCGGCGCACGACACGGATTGAGCGTGACAAATGTATCGGGCGCAGTTCCCAAGGGCTGCAAGCGGTTCATCCAGTAGGTGATTGAGGGCTGCGACGAACCGTTGGCTGCATTGGTCAGGTAATTCCAGCTCGACCATGCCGCCCGGCGTTTTGGCATGAGCGAAAGATCGGTATGAAGAACCGCCTCATTGCGTGAATATTTAAATGCACCAAGAATGCGGCTTTCCTCTGCACTGGGATCGGCCAGCATCCGCAAAGCCTGATCGGCGTGAGTTGCGATAACCACATCGTCAAAGAAATGAACACCACCGCTTGCATCGGTCAATTCGACCGCATTTTCATGCCGTCGCACCCATTTTATGGGTGTTGAAAGCCGGATATTGTCGGCATAGGGTTGTGTAATGCGCTGCACATATTCACGACTGCCACCCTTGACTGTCCGCCAGATCGGGCGATCCCGCAAAGCAAGCAAGCCATGATTGCAGCAAAAACGAACAAAGCTCGCTGCCGGATATTGACCAACTTCCATGGCAGGCGTTGACCAGATTGCAGCCGCCATCGGATAGAGATGATCCTCCCGGAAAGCCCGGCCATAAGCATTTCGCGCAAGATAATCATCAAGCGAAATGCCGCCCATCATCTCCAGGTCTTTGGGAGCGTTACGGTAAAAGCGCAAAAGATCGCGGATCATAGACCAAAAACGCGGGCGAACGAGATTTGAGCGCTGTGCAAACAGGCCAAGCCCGGTGCCGCCGGAATATTCATAAGCGCCATTTCCAATGGAGACGGCAAAGGACATATTCGATGCGGCAGTCGGAACATCAAGTATTTTAAACAATGCCGTCAGATTTGGATAAGTCACTTCATTATAAACAATAAAGCCCGTATCGACCGCAACGGGGCCGGTGTTGCTTGCAAATTCGACCGTATTGCTATGCCCGCCAATGCGCTCCGCTGCTTCAAAAACGGTGACGTCATGGCGTTGCGATAAAAGCCATGCAGCAGACAGACCAGAAATACCGCTCCCGATAATCGCGAGCCTAAGACGTTTAGCGCCGCCCGGATGGTTTGTAATGTCCATAAGTCCCTCACTGTGCCGCATTTCTCTATCTTACGTTTTGAGAAGACGATTGGTTCAACGGATGCTGAAACTTTCTTGGTTTTTTTAAACGGCTTAGGAAACCAAACAGCGGGACCAAACGTATTGCATGGTATAAATCGTCATTCTGACCCAGGGTGCGCCATGCAAATCGGCCTTCTTTTGATTGTTGCTATCTTTCTGTCTCTCCTCATGAGCTTTGCATGGGCGCTGGAGAGAAAAACCGGCAAAAGCGGCTGGATCGATGCAATATGGTCGCTTTCGGTTGGTCTGGGCGCGATGGTCGCCGTACTTCTGGCCGACACCTCTTGGCCGCGCCGTTCAGCGATCCTGATCCTCATCCTTGCATGGTCGCTACGGCTTGCCTTGCATATTGGACAGCGAAGCATGTCCCACGGCAAAGACCCGCGTTATGCAAAGCTGATGAAGGAATGGGGCGATAGCGCACCAAAACGTCTGTTCTGGTTTTTGCAGATACAGGCTTTGGCAGCGTTTATTCTGGTTCTTTCAGTCTACCTTGCCACTGTTAGCCGCCCTGAATTCCCGCATTTCATCGATATGATTGCTGTCGCACTTATCGCAATCGCGATCACGGGCGAAGCGCTGTCAGACGCACAACTTGCGCAGTTTCGCAAAACGCCTGCCGCCAAAACCGAAATCTGCGAGACCGGGTTTTGGGCCTATTCGCGCCATCCAAACTATTTCTTCGAATGGCTTTTCTGGTGCGCATGGCCGTTCATGGCAATCACCGCATCACCATGGAGCTGGCTATCGCTGCTCGCCCCCATCCAGATGTACTGGCTGCTGGTCCACGTATCGGGAATTCCACCGCTTGAAGACCACATGATCAAATCACGCGGAGAAAAATTCCGCGCACTGCAACGCCGCGTCAATGCGTTTTTTCCCGGTCCCAGAAAGCCGGAGTCGTAAATCACGAACCTGCAAGTGAAGAAACTGGCATATACAATCAAAGCAGCCCATGCTCAATCTTCTCAAGCCCGTCAGGCAAGGATTATTCAATGAATGCAAATGCACTTGTCTGGTTGCGGAATGACCTGCGCCTTGCGGACAATCCGGCACTTGATGCAGCCGTCAAACTCGGCGGTAGTATAACCGCGCTTTATGTTCATGAAATCAATCCCCAATTGCGCGCGCCCGGCGGCGCTGTGCTCTGGTGGCTGGAACAGAGCCTGAATTCGCTTGAGAAAAGCCTCCATGCGCGCAATGTCGAACTGATTGTTATGCATGGCGACGCACTGAAAATCATTGAACAGCTCGTCGAAAAAAATGGGTTTAATGCTGTTTTCTGGAACCGGCGCTATGCCCCGCAAGAACGTGACGTGGATGCTCATGTCAAAACAGCTCTGAAAGACAAAGGGCTGAACGTTGCCTCTTTTGCGGGCAATCTTCTGTCCGAGCCATGGGAGATCAAAACAGGCAGCGGCGGCCCGTATCAAGTCTTCACGCCTTACGCAAAGACCCTGCGCCAGCAAGGCGTAACCCGCCCCATTTCATCGTCTGACTGGAAAGCTGTACCGTCCACGCTGCGAGATAAACCGGAAAGAGCGCCTTTCAGACAGCCTTTCTGGTCGAAGAAAATGGAGGGTCTGTGGGAAATTGGCGAGGCCGCAGCCATCAATCAGCTCTACCATTTCTTTGATAAGACCATCCGCAATTATGCGGGCGATCGTGACCGCCCCAATGTTGAAGGCACTTCCAAGCTCTCGCCTCATCTTCGCTTTGGCGAGATTAGTCCGCGTCAGGCATGGCATGCAACACTATCGTTGATGGATGAGAACCCGGATACCCAGACCGGCGGCGAGAAATTCCTGTCCGAACTCATCTGGCGCGATTTTCATTATCATCAGCTCTACTTTCGCCCGGATATTGCCGAAAACGATATGCGCAACACGCTTGCAGATATCGAATGGAAACATGATCCGGCATTGTTTGAGGCTTGGACAAAGGGCAATACTGGCGTGCCAATGATTGACGCAGGCATGCGTCAGCTTTGGGCAACCGGGTGGATGCATAACCGCGTGCGTATGCTCGTCGCCTCTGTCTTAAGCAAGAACATGCAGATCGACTGGCGCGAAGGCGAAAAATGGTTCTGGAACACGCTGGTTGATGCCGACATCGCCAGCAATCCGGGAAGCTGGCAATGGGTGGCAGGTTGCGGCATGGATGCAGCCCCCTATTTTCGCGTTTTCAACCCAGTTCTGCAAGGCGACAAGTTTGACAGCGAAGGCGCTTATGTACGCGAATGGGTGCCAGAAATTGCAACCCTGCCGGAGCGTTGGATCCATAAGCCTTATGCGGCACCCGAAGACGTGCTGCAAAAAGCAGGCATCGTTCTCGGCAAAACGTATCCGTTTCCTGTCTTTAAAGCACCGAAAGCTGAGAAATAGAGCATTTCCAAGGATTCAATCAAAACAGGAAATGCTTCTGGCCACGGCTAATTTGGTGATGCGCTCATCTGAGTGCTTCCAGCTCAGCGATGCGCGCGGCACTGTCATGCTCTAAAGCGCGCGTCATTTCGCGAATAATGGTTTCCGCAAGAACGAAAATCGACGCTGATGAATCCCATGCCGAAGGCACCGCAATCCGTCCCGCCAAGACATGCCGGGCAACACGGGCAATCGGTGACAACCACTGATCGGTTATCAAAATAATCTCAACCCCTCGCCCACGCGCTTTTTCCGCAAGGCTTAACAAGCTTTCCTGATAACGGCGAATGTCAAAGACAACAAGAACATCGCGTTTTCCCATATCCAGCAGCCGATCACGCCACATGCTTTCCTGTCCACCCAGATGGAAAACATGCGGCCGGATAATCGACATATGCGCTGTCATATATTGTGCTATCGGATCTGTGAAACGCCCGCCGATCAGATAAGCGTTTCCCTTGGAATTGCTCAGAGCAGCAACGATCTGCTGCAATTGCTTGTCGCCCAGATGCCGAAAACTTTCCCGAATATTATCAAGTGTATATTCCACTGCCGGATAGGCCGTATCCGTTGCCTTGTCAGGCTTTTCGTTGCGATGATGCGGCGATTGCAACTGTGCAGCAAGCTCATTTTGCAAATGCGCCTGAAACTCCGAATAACTTTGAAAGCCGAGCCTGTTTACAAACCGCAGAATGGTCGGAGAACTGACGCCTGCCTGTGCTGAAAATTCTGCCACTGTTTTCAGCCCCAGCATGGGATAATTGGCAATCAGAGTTTGCGCGGCACTGCGCTCTCCGGCGGGCATGCTTTCGAGCCGTTCGTTCAGCAACTCCGCGATGCTGGCCCCCATCGATGTGGCAATTTCCATTCCCGCAGCTCTTTTCAATTTCGCACAAAATTATGTTTGACAAAGCATCTTACGACGTATCAAATATTCCGCAATAGCGCATATTTTTAAAAACGTAACAAAAGTTACAGCGCAGGGGAATAGAGAGAATGGCCGACCAGCGAGATCATCAGGACCCGGCCCTAAAGCCGGTTCTGGTCGTCAACGAAGCGGGGGGAAGTCCCTATGTTTTCGTTTGCGAACATGCATCCAATTTCATGCCTGAGCACTTTGATGGGCTTGGCCTCGACCCTCAATCGTTAAACGCACACATTGCTTGGGATCCGGGTGCTGTGGCGGTTGCACGCCATCTTAGTCAACAGCTTGATGCCCCTTTGATAGAGGCGACCTATTCACGCCTGCTGATTGATTGCAATCGTCCACTTGAAGCGCGCGATCTTATTCCTGAAATCAGCGAAACGACGGTCATCCCCGGCAATCATGATCTCAATTCCCTTGAACGCACAGCACGAATTGACCTGTCGCACAGGCCTTTTCACCGCTGTATTGAAGAAGTCATCCATGCACGTGCCACACGTGGACTACCATCGTGGATCGTCACCATTCACTCCTTCACGCCAATCTATAAGGGCATCTCACGCCCATGGCAGATTGGCATTATTCATGATGCGGATGCGCGCATTGCAGAGCCTTTGATTGCTGCACTTAAGAAAAACAAGGCGCTGAACGTCGGCGTAAATGAACCCTATTCACCAGCCGATCGCGTTTATTACACCCTTGAGCGACATGCGCGACCGCGCAATGCACCCTGTGCAATGATTGAGATACGCAACGACGAAATCGTCACCCGTGAAGCGCAGGAAACCTGGGCTAAGCAACTTGCTGCGATTTTTAGCGATATTGAGCGCGTGATACCGTGAGGAGCGAAGCATAATGGCCGAACAACTAACTTTCGACACATTAAAAAAAGCCGTCGCAAATGACGAAATTGATACGGTTCTCGCCTGCTTCGTCGATATGCAGGGCCGCCTGATCGGCAAACGTTTTTATGCGGAATTCTTCGTGGAAACGGCCCATGATGAAACGCATGGCTGCAATTACCTGCTCGCCAATGACATCGATATGGAGCCGGTTCCGGGCTATGAAGCCGCAAGTTGGGACAAGGGTTATGGCGACTTCGTGATGAAGCCAGACCTCTCCACCCTGCGTCTTGCGCCATGGCTGGAAAAAACCGCGATCGTGCTTTGTGACGTGCTTGATCATCACGATCACAAAGATCTTGCGCATTCACCGCGTGCGGTTCTTAAAAAGCAGCTCGCCCGCCTGCATGAACGCGGCTATCGCGCCTATTTCGCATCGGAACTCGAATTCTATCTCTTTGATGAAACCTATAAAACCGCGCGCGCCAAACATTGGCAGGAGATGGAAACCGCCTCTCCCTACGTGCAGGATTATGTGATCCACCTGACCACCAAAGAAGAGCAGGTTCTGCGCGCCATGCGCAATCATTTAGGTGCTGCCGGTATCCCGGTTGAAAACTCCAAAGGTGAATGGGGGCCGGGTCAGCAGGAACTCAACGTTCGCTATGCGGAAGCACTTGAAATGGCCGACCGTCATGTCATCATGAAAAACGCCATGAAGGAAATCGCCGAGGCCCATGGCAAGTGCATCACCTTCATGGCCAAATATGATTATGACAAGGCTGGCAGTTCAAGCCATGTGCACAACTCTATCTGGAGTGCGGATGGCAAGGAGCCATTGTTTTTTGATCCCAAAGCACCACACACCATGACACCGCTGATGCGCTCATGGGTGGCAGGCCAGCTTAAATATGCGGCTGAATATACGTATTTTCTGGCGCCTTATATTAACTCTTATAAACGCTTTCAGGCGGGCACATTCGCGCCGACAAAGATCATGTGGAGTCAGGATAACCGCACAGCAGGCTTCCGGCTTTGTGGCGAAGGCAGCAAATCTATCCGCATCGAATGTCGGATTGGCGGCGCTGATCTCAACCCCTATCTTGCATTTGCAGCGCTCATTGCGGCAGGCTTAAAGGGCATCGACGAAGCGCTGGAACTGGAAGATCCTTTCGTTGGCGATGCCTATAGCGCAGTCAAACTCAAGGAAATTCCATACACGCTGCGCGAAGCGGCAGAAGCCCTCAAGAACTCGGCATTCCTCAAGGAAGCACTCGGTGAAAAAGTGGTCAATCACTATGTCCACACCGCCCACTGGGAGCAGATTGAATATGACCGTCGCGTAACCGACTGGGAACTGCATCGTGGTTTCGAACGCTACTAAACTTACATAAGGAATTGCCCGATGAGCGGCACGGCCAGAATTATCTCCCCTATCGATGGCTCGGTTTATGCAGAGCGCGCCTATGCCAGTGACACCGCGATCCATGCAGCAGTCACGGCGGCACGCAAGGCGCAACCCCAATGGGCAGCTTTAAACATTGCAGAACGGGCCGGTTATTGTCGTGCAGCTCTGGATGCGCTGGCTGCAATGCAGGATGAAATCATTCCTGAAATTGCCTGGCAAATGGGGCGCCCCACACGTTATGGCGGCGAAAATGGCGGCGTTCAGGAACGCGGCCAATACATGATCGACATTGCAGAAGAAGCGCTGAAACCTTATGTGCCTGCACAAAAAGATGGCTTTCGCCGCTATGTAAAGCATGTTCCGCTGGGCGTGGTCATGGTCATCGCGCCGTGGAACTATCCCTATCTCACCGCCGTCAATACGATCATTCCGGCATTGATGGCAGGCAACACGGTTCTGCTTAAACATGCAACGCAAACTTTGCTGACGGGCGAACGCTTCGCGCAGGCCTTTGAGAAGGCCGGCATTCCAAAAGGCGTTTTCCAGAATATCGTTCTCGATCATGCCTCTACAGAAAAACTGCTGGCATCAGACACCATCGACCATGTCAACTTTACAGGCTCCGTTGGCGGTGGCCGGGCTATCGAAAAGGCAGCCGCTGGCACTTTCATGACGCTGGGACTAGAGCTTGGCGGCAAAGACCCCGCCTATGTATTGCCCGACGTTAATCTCGACCATGCTGTTGCCAATCTGGTCGATGGTGCTTTTTTCAATTCCGGTCAATGCTGCTGTGGCATCGAACGTATCTACGTGCATGAAGCTGTTTATGACCGATTTGTCGATGGTTTCATCGATCTGACAAAGCAATATGTCGTCGGCAATCCACTGGATGCCGCAACAACGCTTGGACCGATGGCACAAGCCCGTTTTGCCGATCTTATTCGTGAGCAGAAAGCCGAAGCCCTGCGCAAAGGCGCGAAGGCTCATGTCAACATGAAGGTCGACAATGACACAGCCGGTTCGCCTTATATTGCACCGGAGGTGCTCACCCATGTTGATCACCAGATGAGCGTCATGCGGGAAGAAAGCTTTGGCCCCATTGTAGGCATCATGAAGGTGCGCAATGATGAGGAAGCGCTCGCGCTGATGAATGACAGCATTTACGGCCTCACCGCGTCGCTCTGGACAAGCGATACCGACCATGCAGCGGCACTTGGCGACCGCATCGAAACTGGTACCGTCTTCATGAACCGCTGCGATTATCTTGATCCGGCATTGGTTTGGACCGGCGTGAAGGATACCGGCAAGGGTGCTGCCCTTTCGCCTATCGGTTATGGCAACCTGACACGGCCAAAATCCTTCCACCTGCGTGAAAAAATCTGATCTGTTTCAAATATCTGGAAAGCATCGACATGACCGATCTGACTGCCAAATGGAATTTCCCGACCACCGTGCTTTTTGGACCGGGCCGTATTAAGGAACTGCCGGCCGTGCTGAAAGCAGCCGGTATCGAACACCCACTATTTGTCACCGATCCAGGACTTGCAAAACTTCCCGTGGTTGCTTCCACGCTTGCCATTCTTGATAAGGCAGGCGTCAAATATGCCGTCTTCTCCGATGTGAAGCCCAACCCGGTTGAAAGCAACCTCAATGCTGGCGTCAACGTCTTTAATGACGGCAAGCATGATGGTGTGATTGCATTTGGTGGCGGTTCCGCACTTGATCTGGGGAAGCTCATAGCCTTTCAGGCAGGTCAAACGCGCCCTGTCTGGGACTTTGAAGATGTTGGCGACTGGTGGACCCGCGCTGACAGCAGCGCAATTGCGCCGATTATTGCCGTGCCGACCACGGCGGGAACCGGCTCGGAAGTGGGCCGCGCGGGTGTTCTGACCAATGAAGCAACCCACACCAAGAAAGTTATTTTTCACCCCAAAATGCTCCCCGTGACGGTCATTGCCGATCCTGAGCTTTCAATCGGCATGCCGCCTTCCATCACTGTTGGCACAGGCATGGATGCGCTTGCGCATTGTCTGGAAGCCTATTGCGCGCCCGGTTTTCACCCCATGGCCGATGGCATTGCGGTTGAAGGTATCCGACTGGTATTTGAAAATCTGCCAAAGGCCTATGCCAATGGCTCTGACATTGAAGCCCGTGCCAATCTGATGGCGGCAGCCGCCATGGGGGCGACCGCATTCCAAAAAGGGCTGGGCGCGATCCACTCGCTATCCCATCCAATTGGTGCGCTTTACGACACACATCACGGCATGACCAACGCCGTTTTCATGCCTTATGTTCTGTATCATAACCGGGCTGCAATCGAAAAGCGCATTGAACGGCTTGCAAATTATCTGGGTATCAAAGGCGGATTTGACGGGTTCATTGACGCAATCATGAAGTTACGCAGCGATCTCGGTGTTCCCGACACATTGCAGGATTTTATCAAGGGTCTTGAAATGGACGAAGGCCGCAAGACACTGATCGCAGAAATGGCCATTGTCGATCCGACAGCAGGCGGCAATCCGATTGAACTCACGAAGCAGGGTGCGCTTGATCTGCTCAATGCTTCCCTCACAGGCAGAGCCTAACATCGAGAGCCCCGTGCATTTTTCCAGATGCGCGGGGCTCTTCTGAAAACGCATTTTAGCGGTGTTGGAAGAACGGCTTACTATTTTGTATATAAGCCCCTCGAACGTTCAAGGTGATGAAGCATGGCACCTTCCGCAGCATCCGGGTCTCGTTTAGCGATACTATCAAGAATTTCTTCATGCTCGACCAGCGTGTAGTTTTCCTTACCCGTCCAAATCAGCATATGAGTGTGATATTCGCGCAGCCAGGACAGCATAGACTCGCTCACCGCTACAAAAATCGGATTGCCGGATATTTTCGCAATACGGATATGAAACTCCATATCGGCTGAAATGAATGCATCCGCATCGCCCAACGATTCCCGCTGCCGCTCGACGATCGCACGAAGATCGGCAATGTCCTTATCGCTCGCTTTAAGGGCAGCTTCACGGGCAATACCGCGTTCAAAAAAGATACGCGCACTCTTGAGATGCTCCAGCGTATCAATCGATTGAGCGAGCATAATTTTCGCTGTAGGATCAACCTGCTGAAAGATAGACCTCGCAGTGAGCTTTAACACCTTTGCACGCTCGCCATGCGAAATGCTGACCAGCCCCATCTTGGCAAGTGACTGCATCGCCTCGCGGATCGCCGGGCGGCCCACACCAAAACGCTCCATCAGCACGCGTTCAGACGGCATTTCATCGCCGGGCGTCAATTCGCCAGACGTAATCATGTTTTCGAGCCGGTCAAAAACTTCGTCAGATAACTTGCGGCGAACGATGGGTTCTATGGGCTTGTTCATGGCATCTCACTGTTCATGAGCTTTCTCCCCCCTTATGCATCTTCAAGCGACGGGATGAAAGTTGTTACCCACATTCTCATCAATGGGCCAACAATTTTCCACTTGCAGATATTGGAATACTCATTATACCAGTTCGCTATCGGAGCCAAGTGCTTCAATCGCATCCTGGGAAGTGAGGAGAAATTTTCCGGCGAATGCGCGACATAAAATGTCAGAGCCTTTCTGACATGGGTGGAACACGAGAGCGAATCCCGAAAAGTGTGAAACGGTTTTCGGGATGCGCTTCAAAAAAGCAGCGAGCGACAAAGAACCCGATGAACATCTGTCTGACCTATCGCATTGAGACAACCGGCAGCATCGAAAAGATGGCCGCCAAAATCGCCAGCGATCAGTCGACCGGCACTTTTGTCGCCCTCCCCGGTGAAACGGAAGAATTAAAAGCCCGCGTTGCAGCGCGTGTGTTGGAAATCCGCCCCCTTGAAGACGCAACAGTTCCAGCCTGGCCAGAGCTTGAACCCGGACACGGCCCTATCAAGCGTGCTGATGTGGACATTGCTTTTCCGCTCGATGCGATCGGCACCGACCTTGCAGCGCTGATGACGATTGCCGTTGGCGGTGTTTACTCGATCAAGGGCATGACCGGCATCCGCGTGACCGACATGAAGCTGCCGGAAGCTTTCAAGGGCGCGCATCCCGGCCCGCAATTCGGCATAGCCGGAAGCCGCCGTCTGACAGGCGTTGAAAAGCGCCCAATCATTGGCACTATCGTTAAGCCAGCACTCGGCCTGCGTCCGCATGAGACCGCAGAACTCGTCGGTGAACTGATCGAATCCGGCGTCGATTTCATCAAGGATGATGAAAAGCTGATGAGCCCTGCCTATTCGCCACTTAAAGAGCGCATTGCAGCGATCATGCCGCTTATTCTCAATCACGAGCAGAAGACCGGCAAGAAAGTTATGTATGCTTTCGGCATTTCACACGCCGATCCTGATGAGATGATGCGCAATCATGACATGGTGCTGGAGGCTGGCGGTAATTGCGCGGTTGTCAACATCAACTCCGTCGGTTTTGGCGGCATGAGCTTCCTGCGCAAGCGTTCCGGTCTTGTGCTACATGCGCACCGTAACGGCTGGGACATCCTGACCCGCAATCCCGGCACTGGCATGGATTTCCGCGTCTATCAGCAGTTCTGGCGCCTGCTCGGCGTCGATCAGTTCCAGATCAACGGCATCCGCGTGAAATACTGGGAGCCGGACGAAAGCTTCGTCAATTCGTTCAAGGCTGTCAGCACGCCGCTGTTCGACCCGACCGATTGCCCGCTGCCTGTGGCAGGTTCCGGCCAGTGGGGCGGACAGGCACCTGAAACCTATGAGCGCACAGGTCGCACGACGGACCTTCTTTATCTTTGCGGCGGCGGCATTGTCAGTCATCCGGGTGGCCCGGCAGCTGGTGTTCGTGCCGTGCAGCAGGCATGGGAAGCAGCAGTCGCTGGCATCCCTCTTGAAACCTATGCCACGAACCATCCTGAGCTTGCAGCCTCGCTCGATAAGTTCGGGAAAGGAGGCGAATAATGACGAACAATCTTCTCCTGTCCTATTATGGCGACGACCTCACCGGCTCGACCGACGTTATGGAAGCCATGGCTTCCAACGGCGTTGACACTGTGCTTTTCATGAATGTACCGGATGAAAAGCTTCTGTCACGCTTTTCCCATTGCAAAGCCATCGGCCTTGCAGGCACCAGCCGCAGCGAAACGCCGGAATGGATGCAGGAACATCTCACGCCTGCATTCAACTGGCTGAAAAGCCTGAATGCTGCGATTGCCCATTACAAGGTCTGCTCGACATTCGATTCCGCACCGCATGTAGGCAATATCGGCAAGGCCGTGGAAATCGGCAAAGCGATCTTTAATCAGGCTTATGTGCCGCTGATAGTCGGCGCACCACAGCTCAAGCGATATACCGCTTTCGGCAATCTCTTTGCCGCCTATCAGGGTGAAACCTACCGTATAGACCGCCATCCGGTCATGAGCCGTCATCCCGTGACGCCAATGCACGAGGCGGACCTACGCGTCCATCTGGCACAGCAGACAGCACTAAAAACCGTGCTTGCGGACCTCGTAGCGCTTTCAGCCGCCGATGCGAATGACCGCTTGGATGCGATTGCCAAAAATGCTGACGGCATGTTGCTGCTTGACGTCGACAGCCACGAAAGCCAGTTGCAGGCGGGCGAACAGCTTTGGCGTTTGCGTCCTGATGCGGGCTGGTTTGTTGCTGGCTCGTCAGGCGTTGAATATGCGCTTCTGACTGCATGGGCCAAAGCCGGGCTGATCGGTGCGAAGAAAGAGTTTGCGCTTCCCGGAAAGGCGGACCGCATTGCGGTCGTTTCAGGCAGCGTGTCACCAACCACCGAGCGCCAGATCCGCCACGCGACCGCTTCCGGCTTTACCGGCATTGATCTCAATCCGCTCGATATTATCGGCGAAAACAGTGCTCAGGCTATCGAAACCGCCATTGCAGAAGGCCAGAAGGCGCTCAAGCAAGGCAACAGCGTGATCCTCAACACGGCGCTCGGCCCTTCGGCTGATCGCGGTGTAGAAATCGACAAGATCGCAGGCAGCCGCCACAAACTGGCGCGCAGCCTCGGCTTCATCCTCCGCAGCCTTGTCGAGCGCGAACAGCTTACCCGCGCGGTCATTGCCGGCGGCGATACGTCCAGCCACGCATTGCGTGAATTGCACGTCGATGCACTCACCACGCTTCTGCCGCTTCCACAAACACCGGGGTCGCCGCTTTGCACGGCGCACGGCGCTCACGCCGCCACCAACGGCCTCCAGATTGCTCTCAAGGGCGGTCAGGTCGGTTCTGACGGATATTTCAGCCAGATTCGCGATGGCTTGACCGCGTGAAACTGGAAGACTCATTGACTGGTTATGCCAGTTGGATACCAAAACTACGGGAAGGAAATACAATTATGACAGCTATCGCTTTGTTTGGAGCGGGCGGCAAGATGGGCTACCGTCTGGCCAAGAACCTCAAAGGTTCGCGCTTTGACGTTCGTCACATCGAAGTCAGCGACGCCGGTAAGGAACGCCTGAAAAACGAACTCGGCATCGACACCATTGATGCGGATGCAGGTCTGGAAGGCGCAGACGTCGTCATTCTGGCTGTGCCAGATACCATCATCGGTAAAGTTGCAGCAGGCATTGTTGACAAGCTCAAGCCCGGCACGATGGTTATTGCACTCGATGCAGCCGCACCATTTGCCGGTCACCTGCCGGAACGCGCAGACCTCACCTATTTCGTGACCCATCCTTGCCATCCACCAATCTTCAACGACGAAACCGACATGCAGGCAAAGAAAGACCACTTCGGCGGTCTGTTTGCCAAGCAGCACATCGTTTCAGCCCTGATGCAGGGCCCGGAAGAAGCTTATGCACTGGGTGAAGAAATCGCCAAGGTCATCTGGGCACCCGTCATGCGTTCGCACCGCGTCACCGTCGAGCAGCTTGCAATTCTCGAGCCAGGTCTTTCGGAAACCGTTTGCGCATCGCTTCTGGTTGTGATGAAGCAGGCCATGGACGAATGCGTTCGTCGCGGCGTTCCTGAAGAAGCAGCGCGCGACTTCCTGCTCGGCCACATGAATGTTCTTGGCGCCGTCATCTTTGGCGAAGTCCAGGGCGTGTTCTCCGATGCCTGCAACAAGGCAATCGAATTCGGTATTCCTGCGCTGATGCGTGACGACTGGAAGAACGTTTTTGAGCCGGAAGAAATCGCAGAAAGCATCCGTCGCATCACGTAATTACTATGAGGGAGGGCGCTAGCCCTCCCTTTTTCAGCCGTTTGGGAGACAGGCTTGATTTGGGAGGAAACATGCAGAAAATTGCGCAAATTTTGCAATTTCAGCAGTTTCGCCAATATTGAACACGAGCATGTCCCGAAAAGCAGGATAAAGGTTCAGTAAATGGCAGAATTGAATGGCGCTCTGATCGGCTGCGGCTTCTTCGCAATCAACCAGATGCATGCATGGAATGACGTCTTGGGTGCCAAAATCGTGGCGATCTGCGACCGCGATCCTGAGCGTTTGAAGATTGTCGGCGACCAGTTTGGCATCGAACGTCGCTACACGGATGCGCAGGCGCTGTTTGCAGATGGCGGCATCGACTTTGTCGACATCGCCACCACAGTTTCAAGCCATCGCGCTCTGGTGGAGCTTGCAGCGGCCCACAAGGTACCCGCAATCTGCCAGAAACCTTTTGCCAAAACGCTCGATGATGCAAAGGCCATGGTGAAGATCTGCGATGAAGCGGGTATTCCGCTGATGGTCCATGAAAACTTCCGCTGGCAGACGCCTATTCAGGCGGTACGCAAGGCGCTTGATAGCGGCGCTATCGGCACGCCTTTCTGGGGACGTTTCTCCTTCCGCTCCGGCTTCGACGTGTTTTCCGGCCAACCTTATCTTGCAGAGGGCGAACGCTTTATCATCGAAGATTTAGGCATTCACACGCTTGATATTGCACGCTTTATTCTGGGCGATGTGACCAGCCTTGTCGCACGCACCAAGCGCGTCAACCCCAAGATCAAAGGCGAAGACGTAGCAACCATTCTCATGGACCATGAAAATGGTGCAACCTCTATTGTCGATGTGAGCTACGCCACCAAGCTGGAGACAGATCCATTCCCGGAAACACTTATTGAACTTGATGGCGAGAAAGGCTCTATCCGGCTTTATCACGGCTACCGCCTTGAAGTGATAACGCCAAACGGCACCACGGTTTCCGACGTTTCGCCAAAGCTGCTTTCATGGGCCTCACGTCCATGGCACAATATTCAGGAAAGCGTTTTTGCTATTCAGCAGCATTGGGTGGCGCAGCTCGCATCGGGCAAAGAAACTTCCACATCGGGCGCGGATAATCTCAAGACTTTCGCGCTTGTTGAAGTCGCCTATGAAAGTGCCGCGAGCGGCAACCGCGTCGACATTACGGCATTGCTCAAATGAGCAACATCGATCCTTTTCTGCTCTATGGTACGCGTGAAGCAGAAGCTAAGCCGAAGCGTTTAAAAGCGGGCCTGCTTGAGGTTGATCTAAGCGATGGCAACCTTCGCACCATTCAATATGATGGCGTTGAAGTTCTGCGTAGCATCTCCTATCTGGTGCGGGATCGTGACTGGGGAACCTACAGTCCAGTAATTCACGATCTGAACGTCGAACAGACCGAAGCCGGCTTTACCGTCACCTATCAGGCGCGTTGCGAAGGGCCGGATGCGACCCAGCTCACCATTGATGTTCGCATTCAGGCAGAGAACGACGGCACGCTCGCTTTTGATGCTTTGACCAATAGCATGACAGGCTTTGAAACCAATCGCTGCGGCTTTTGCATCCTGCATCCGATTGTTGGCGTTGCGGGTTCGCCGATTAGTGTCGAGCATGTCGATGGTACGCTCAACAAAACCCATCTACCCGATCTGATTGAGCCATGGCAGCCTTTCAAGGATATGCGTGCGATCACCCATGAGGCCATGCCAGGCGTTTCAGCCGAGTGCCGCATGGAAGGCGATACGTTTGAGATGGAAGATCAGCGCAACTGGTCCGATGCATCTTATAAGACCTATGTGCGTCCGCTTGCTTTGCCATGGCCTTATCAGATCGAAGCCTTAAAACCCCAGCATCAGCGCATTGTGCTCAACATTACTGACACGCGCACAGCGAGACCAAATACCACCCGGTATGCCAAGCCGGTGAGCATTACGCTTGGTGACACAAGTGGCAAAATGCCGAATATCGGTATTATCATCACACCGGAAGAAGCCAAAGCAAGCCTTGCCGCGATTGATCTGTTGCAGGAAACTGGCCCGCAGGATTTGTTATTTCATTACGACCCGCTGGCAGGTCATAAAGGCTCGGCTTTTGCGGATTTTGCAGCCCTGGCAGCAAGCTATCAAGGACGAATTTCTCTTGAAATTGCATTGCCTTGTGAGAAATCGCTTATAAATGAAACGAAGCAAATTGCTTCTGACATGGAAGCGGCTGGCTTTGACCCGAATGCGGTCATTGTTTCACCTGCGATAGACCGGCAGTCCACGCCGCCCGGCAGCGAATGGCCACCCTGCCCGCCACTTGAAGATGTTTATGCGGCAGCAAAAACAGCTTTTCCGAATATGAAGCTTGGCGGCGGAATGCTGAGCTATTTCACCGAGCTTAATCGCAAGCGCGTTCCGGGCGACCTGATTGATTTCGTCACCCATTGCACCAATCCGATTGTTCATGCCGCTGACGATCTGAGCGTCATGCAGACATTGGAGGCACTGCCTTTCATCACCCGTTCTGTACGGGCGATCTACGGCGACAAGCCCTATCGCATCGGGCCGTCGACCATCCCCATGCGCCAGAACCCTTATGGCAGCAGAACGATGGACAACCCGAATGGTAAACGCATTGCCATGGCCAATCGCGACCCACGCCATAATGGAAAATTCGCTGAAAGTTTTGCAATGGCCTATGCCATTTCGGTGCTGAATGCTGGCCTTGACAGCCTGACACTTTCGGCCCTCACCGGCCCGTTCGGACTTATTGCAGATGACAACGAGCCAACAGCTAGGGGTGACAAGCGTCCGTTGTTCAACGCCGTAAAAGTGCTTTCGCAGCTTGCCGGGAAAAACTTCCAATTGTGCCAGTCTTCACGTCCATCGGACGTTCTTGCGGTTGCCGTAGAAGATAAGGTCTGGCTTGTTAATATTACATCCCATGAACAGGCCGTGGTCATTGCAGGCGGTGAGGCAATAACTTTAGCACCCTATGGCGTGCAATCATTGAGCAAATAAAAAACGGGCCGTTGGCCCGTTTTTTTTATTCTGAATTAACGGCGTTTTGCTGGCTGCTCGCCAAGCGTCATCCCGTGACGCTTTGAGAGCTCGGCAATCACAAGCTCAAGCTCCTGCGCCTTGCGCGTAGCATCCCAACCAAACTCAACACTGAGAATATCGGCGATTGCTGCGAGATTGGCGTTCGACAGCGCGCCATCAATCGCCAGCGTTGTCCGTCGCAGAACAACGTCTGAGAGATGCACAACCAGTTCATTACGCGCGATCCACGCAATTTCCGCACGGCTGATACTGTCGGTATCAGGCAAAAGCGTAACGCCAACTTTGGCTTCGTCCTGAATGATTGGCAATGCCGTTGTGCCATAACGCTGCAAAAGTGTCTCGACACGTTCGACTGCAAGCCCGGTTTCCTTGGCGTATTTTGCCACCCATGCGGTGCGCGCACGGTCATCTGCCGGGTAGTCCTTGCCGCCGCCGATGGTCAGAGTTCTGGTTGATTTGAGACGTTCGCGGCCAAAGCGCTTGAGCACCGTGTCTGCCACTTCTTCCGCAAAGCCGCGGAACGTCGTCCACTTGCCGCCGACCAGCGAAATAATCGCAAACGGACGGCCTGCATCCGGCTCAATAACCGGTGCGGAGTGGTCACGGCTGATAAGGCCCGGCTCCGACGCATTGGAGACAGGCAGCGGGCGAATGCCGCTATAGGTATAGACGATCTGGCTGCGATCGAATTTCAGCTTCGGCAGCAGCGAACGCAGGCTCTCGATGAAGTAATCGATTTCCTTGTCTTCCGCGAAAACCTCATCCGGGTTGTTTGCCGGAATATCCGTTGAACCGACCAGCGCAAGACCGTGATAATCATAGACAAGGCAGATACGACCATCATCCGCCTCAAAGTAGATCATGCGACCCTTTAGGCTTTTGACCAGTTCAGGGTGGTCAACGAGGATATGCGAACCCTTCGTTCCGCCGATCATCTTGGTTTCTTTACCAAGCGCCGCATTAACATGATCGATCCATGGACCGGCCGCGTTGATGACGATTTTTGGCTTAACCGTGAATTGCGCGCCATCCGGCCCTTCAAAACTCACTGCGCCGTCTGCGGCCGCAACAATGGCCGTGAAATTCGCTGCCGCACTTTTCGAATTGGCCTTCAAACCATCGCTGATCAGCTCATAAACCAAACGTTCCGGCTTACTGACCCATGCGTCATAATAAATGCCACCGCCAACGATTGACGGCGTCATATAAGGCATTTCTTTCAAAGCACTCTTTTTCAAAAGAAAATTGTGCTTTGGCATAACGCGCTCGCGCGCACCAAAATAATCGTAAAGACCAAGGCCGATTTTGATCAGCACGGCACCACGACTGCGTGGCGCAGTTGTCGAGCCAAACAGAGTACGAAGTGCTGCGGTGATGCCCTTCGTCCAGGAGAAAACCGGAATGAATGTCGGTAGCGGACGGACATTATGCGGCGCATTTTTGAGCAATATATTGCGCTCGACGGTTGATTGAGCCACAAGACCGAATTCACCGGTTTCAAGATATTTGAGGCCACCGTGAATAAGGCGCGAAGGGGCCGCACTCGTGCCGGAGCCAAAGTCGCCCTTATCAACGATGAAACAGCTTACGCCCTGTTCACTCAAGTCGCGATAGAGCCCCGCGCCATTGATACCCGCGCCCAGAATAAGCACATCAACACCGTCAGCTTCGAGTTGGCTGATGCGGTTCTTCATTTGGGCACTGTTTACGAAATCGTTCATTTCACTGTCTTCGCTGTCTTTTAGAGCGCATTTCGATCTAACTGAATCAGATCGGCGCTCTAAATCATTGTCTTAACGCGCATCTTTATCCGAAAACCGTTTTACACTTTTCGGGATGCGCTCTAATCTGTAAGCGCATCAATTTTGGACCAGATCGGCCCCATCGCGGATGCGATTTCCTTGAACAAGGCATAGCGCTTTTCATATTGTTCGCTGCGCGCAGCATCGGGGATATAGGTCCGGCCAATCGCATCAAGATCGCGCGGATCGCTGTAAACGTCGGCGAAAACGCCTGCACCCTTGCCTGCACAAAGTGCAGCCCCCCATGCTGCTGCTTCATCCGTATCGGTGACAGTGACCGGCATACCCAGCACATTGGCAAACATCTGCGCAAATGAAGGACTGCGCGACACGCCGCCCGTCAGACGGGCGCTCGAGATTTCAAAACCATCTTTCAAATGATCGACATGGATGCGGTGGTTAAAAGCAATGCCTTCCCAGACTGCACGCAGCATATCGCCACGTTCCTGCCAGCCACGCAGACCAAAGAACGCGCCGCTCGCCATCGCACCGTAAGGTGATCCGAACAGATAAGGGTGGAACAAAGCCGTTGAAGGCTTAGCCAATGCTGCGTCGATTTCTGGCCTCAGCATGTCATGAATTGAGCGTCCTGTTTCTTCCGCTTCACGACGTTCAGCCGGGCAGAGCTTGTCAAGAAACCAGTCATAATTTGCGGTCGAAGCAGGCGAAATGGACATGTTGTTCCACTCACCCGGCGCAATCCCATTGCGGCAGAACCAGCTCTTATCGATATTGGGCTTCGACGACAGCGTTTCATTGATCGAGTAGGTCCCGGCGACAACTGCAACTGTACCAATCTTGAGACCACCGACACCCAGCGCAGAAGCGGTCACATCATGCAGGCCGCCAACAACAGGTGTTCCAGCAACAAGCCCGGTACGGTTTGCGCAGCCTTGCGAAACACCACCCACGATTTCATCTGAACGCGACATGCGCGGCAGCGCATCCCAAAGTGCTTCGAGGCCGAAAAGTTTAAGCGCGTCCTGCGAATAATCCTGTGTTTTGTAATCGGTAAAAGACGTCGATGCTTCAGTGCGGTCAGTGCCGACTTCACCCGTCAGGCAGAAACGCAGCCAGTCCTTGCATGCAATCACATGGCCGATACGTGCGTAACGTTCAGGCTCATTTTCCCTGACCCAGGCCAGAATGGCGGAAGGAGCAGACGCGTGTGGCAGTTGACCAGTGATCGCAATTGACTGCTCTGCAACAGCGCTGTTTACCCAGCGCTCAGCCACGTCAACGGCACGGCTATCCAGCGACAGAATGCCCTTGCCAAGTGGACGCTGGTCCTTATCAAGCATGTAGATGCCATCGCCATGGGCCGTGGTGGCAATAGCGAGGATGTCAGAGGCAGGGCGTCCGCTTTTTGAAAGCGCTTCGGCAATCGCATCCGCAGTTGCATTCCAGAATTCGTCCATGTCACGCTCAACATGGCGCGGTTTTGGAAAATATTGGGGTACACGGCGACGGGCGACGGCAAGCGTCGTCCCATCAACGTCAAATATAACGGCCTTGGTGACGGTCAGTCCGCTATCAATTCCCAACAGAGACGGCATGGATCGTATTTCCTGATATATATGCGCTAAATTCTGAAGCCTTCCGGCTTATTCTTTCGTTCCGCCAGAACCGGCGATAACCACATTGATGTTCTGCGATTGCATTCGCTCAATGTGTTCAAGCGATGTCTTGTCATCAACGATAACGACATCGAAATCTTTCAATGCACCAAAATTATGCAGCGCCCTGCGCTCGAACTTCGTGTGATCGGTCAAGAGCACGCGCTTTGCCGCACATTCAAGCATAGCGCGCTTTGTTTCGATCATTTCCGGTGATTGGTGGAACAGCAGATCATCGGTAATTGCAGCAATCGAAATAAAAGCCACATCCGCACGCAGACGGCGGATTTCATGAATCGTCATCCCACCAACAAAGGCGTTGCACCAGTTATAAAGCTGACCGCCGAGACCGAGCAGCGTGACATCTTTCATGTCACGCACTTCGTTCATCAGGATCAGTGAATTGGTGATAACGGTCAATGGCCCCTTTTCCGGCAGATAAGGCACCATCTGTAGAACGGTTGTAGAGTCGTCAAAGAAAATGGCCTGACCCGGCTCAACAAACTGCATCGCGGCTTCGGCGATCAGTTTCTTCTCTTCAGACTGACGGGCGACGCGATAAAGATCGCTTGCTTCAATGAGGCTTGTGGGTGCAGCGGAAACGATACCGCGTGATTTACGAAACAGGCCGCGACTGACCAGTTCGTCCACATCACGATGTGCGGTCATAAGGCTGATTGCGAAACGCTCGGTCAGATCTTCAATCCGCACCGACCCTTCCGACATAATCAATTCTGCAATTTGCTGGCGGCGAACCAACTGACGTGCGTGCCTGCTGTCATTCGGCACCTGCTCAGTCAGAAGGCTATCAATGCTTGCTTTGTTGCTTGTAACCATGCTTACCACTCGTCCCCAGCCCGCTCAATGTATTGACCGGTCCCGATTCATAGCATCGGTACTAAAATACTTAGAGGAGCGCGGGGTTTAACCCGCGCCCCATCCATGTAGGTCTTACTGTTCCAGAACGAATGGAGCAGTGTACTTGTCAACATTGTCCTTGGTGATCAGGAAGCAATCGAAAAGCTGCTTTTCCTGGTCAACGCCGGTCTTGCCAGTCTTGATGAAGTTGTCGGCCTGCTTGACAGCAGCTTCCGAGAAGATCGCAACTGGCTGCAGAACGGTGTACTGCAGTTCACCAGCCTTGATCGCAGCAACGGCATCTGGCGAACCGTCGAAACCACCAACCTTGACCTGATCAAGCTTGCCAGCCTTTTTCAGAGCAGCGATTGCACCAAGAGCCATTTCGTCGTTACCCGAGATAACGCCGATGATGTCCGGGTTTGCCTGAAGCAGAGCCTGCATCTTGTCGTGACCCTGCGTACGGTTCCAGTTCGCAACGTCCTGACCAACCTTTACGAGGTCAGGATACTGCGAAAGAACTGTTTCATAGCCGTTCGAACGCGTGGCAGCATTGTTGTCTGACGGCGAACCGAACAGCTCAACATACTTGCCTTCTTCACCAACGCTCTCAACCCACTGCGTTGCACCAAGTGCTGCACCCTGTGCGTTGTTTGAAACGAGCTGAGCTTTAGCCAAGCCTTCCTGGTTGATTTCAGCGTTTACCAGAAACACTGGAATGCCAGCGGCAACAGCGCGCTTGACCGCACCGACCGAACCATCAGCATTTGCCGGGTCGAGAATGATCGCAACAGACTTGTTGGTAATTGCGGTGTCGATCAGGTTGCTTTCGGTGTTGGTGTCACCCTTGTGGCCGCCAACAACAGCCGAATAGCCGAGGCCTTCAGCGGTTTTCTTGGCGATTTCACCTTCGGTGTACCAGTATGGGTTCGAAGGATCGTTGACCACGATTGAAATCAGACCTTCAGCCCATGCGGTGCTGGCGATTAGCGGCAATGCTGCAGCAGCAGCAAACAGAACGCGCATACCCTTCTTAAACATGTCTCACTCCCGTAACAATTATCATTGAGTTATACCGGTTTCCCGGCGTTACCACTTCCAATGGGCGAGACTTTTAAATGTGGTCGCCGTCTTGGAAAGTTTTCGCTACCCCCGAAGAACCGGCTCCGCCCGGAACGGTGGACGGAGCCGTAACCATCAACGTCGGGAATATTGAATGCTGTTGAGCAGAACCGCGAGCACGATAACCGCGCCGGTAAAGACAGTCTGCCAGTAGGACGATACACCGATGATCACGAGGCCATCGGAAAGGAAGCCGATAACAAATGCACCCAGAAGCGTGCCCAGAATTGTACCGCGACCACCCGTCAGCGCAGCGCCACCGATCACGACTGCGGCGATTGCCGTCAATTCGTATGTTGTACCTGCGGTCGGACCAGCCGAAGTCAGCTGCGAAGACAGAACCAGACCAGCGATTGCAGCACAAATACCCGAAATCACATAGACCGAAATCTGCACGCGCTTGACTGGAACACCCGAAAGTTCGGCTGCACGTTCATTGCCACCCGAAGCATAGAGCCAGCGGCCAAATGCGGTGCGATTGAGCACGACTGCAACGATGATTGCCAGAACAGCAAGCACCAGAACGCCAATCGGCACACCAAAAAGCGTGTTGAAGCCAAGCCAGTCAAAACCGGTATTGCCGAGTTCAGGACGGCCACCGAGATTGTTGTAGGTCAGACCATTGGTCATCAGAAGCGCTACGCCGCGTGCGCAATAAAGCACACCAAGCGTCGCCACGAAGGCCGGAACGCGTAGATAAGCGATCAGGACCCCGTTGATGGCACCAACAAATGCACCCAGTGCACAGGTAATGATAACAACCGCCCAGACCGGGAAATAGAGGATCACGCCCAGCTCAGGAATATTGACGCCCTGCATGAGAAAGCCGGCAACAACGCCCGCAAGCCCCAATGTGGAACCGACCGAAAGATCGATGCCGCCGTTGAGGATAACCAGCAGCATACCAATCGCCAAAAGGCCAAAAATGGCCACATGCGACGACATGATCAGGAAGTTATTGACGGTAAAGTAATAAGGCGAGAGGAACGAGAAGGCTGCGATGATCGCAATCAACGCAAAGAACGCACGGCCTTCGAGCAGCAAATGCACGATGCTGGTTTTGCGCTTTGTCCCGGTGGACGCCGCCTTTTTGTCGTTGGTGCTCGTGACTGACATTCTATCAGTGCTCCATAATTATTTTAGTGACCGACCATGGACTCGCCGGAGGCGGCCATGATCTTTTCCTTGGATACATCGGAGCCGAATTCAGCCGAAATGCGTCCACGGTTCATAACGATGATACGATGAGCGATGCTGAGGCATTCGCCGACTTCAGATGTCGTATAAACGACTGCAAGCCCGTCCTTGGCCTTTTCAGCCAGCAGCTTGAACACTTCTGCCTTGGCACCAATATCGATACCGCGGCTTGGCTCATCCAGAAGGATAACCTTCGGCTCAGTTGCCAGCATCTTGCCGATAACGACCTTCTGCTGGTTGCCGCCAGAAAGCGAACCGATTGCGGCTTCGCCGCCATCCGTCTTGATGTGAACGTTCTTGATCGACTGGTCGACGATGTGCTTTTCACGCTTGGTGGAGGTGAAAAGCCCCTTTGTCATTTCACCGATGCTGGCCAGCGAAAGATTACGGCCAACCGTCATTGTCTGAACAAGACCGTCGCGCTGGCGGTCTTCCGGCACCAGAACCAGCCCCTGATCAATGCGCTGGGCAATTGTGAGCCCCGAAACATCCCGCCCTTCAAGGAGAATGCGGCCAGAACTGGCCTTGAGGCGACCTGCGACCGTTTCGAGAAGTTCGGTGCGGCCTGCGCCCATCAGACCGTAAATACAGACGATCTCACCGGCGCGCACATTCAACGACATGTTATCGACAAGCGCAAAATCACCGGACTTGTCCTGAACAGTCAGTCCTTCGACAGAAAGCGCGACATCGCCCCATTCGTAACCAGTCGGAGGCGAACCGAGATCAAAGTTCTCACCCACCATGTTGCGAACGATCCATTCAAGATCGATTTCGGCACGCGGCGCATAAGCGGTCATGGCGCCATCGCGCAGAACCACGGCATGATCAGTAATCTGCAATGCTTCTTCCAGATGGTGCGAGATATAAACAATCGCCACGCCACGCGCTTTCAGGTCACGAATGACCTTGAACAGCACTTCCACTTCCGAAGCGCTCAGCGCCGAAGTCGGCTCATCCATGATGAGAATGCGGGAATTGACCGAAAGCGCACGCGCAATTTCGACAACCTGCTGCTGGCCGAGACGAAGCTCTTCGACAAGGGTCAGCGGATCGATGTCTTCTTCAAGCTCCGCCAGAAGTTCGCGGGTCAGGCGTTCTTCTTCTGCGAAATTGACGCCTGTTGCACCACGAATTTCGCGTCCCATGAAGATGTTGTCGCGCACATTCATATTGGGCGCGAGACTCAGCTCCTGATGGATAATCGAAATGCCGCGATCGCGTGCTTCGGTCGAAGAATTGAAAACCACCGGCTCGCCATCAAGGATGATCGTGCCCGATGTCGGCTGAATGACGCCCGACAAAACCTTCATCAGCGTCGACTTGCCTGCACCGTTTTCGCCAAAAAGCGTGGTAACCTGACCGCGACGGATTTCAAAGTTCACGCCCTTGAGCGCATTGATACGCCCATAAGCCTTGGCAACGTCATGTGCGGAAAGAACGACTTCGCCGTGCTTGCCTTCAACTTTGGTCTGAGCGGTCATTTTACTTGCAATTCCACTGGCGTAACCAGCCAGTTCTTCGGGTTGACAAGCTTGAAAACGCCCGTGACCGAAACCGTCTTGCCGACGAGATTGTCAACATCAACGCCTTCGAGAACCTGCTTCTTCATCTCATTGTTGAGCGCGGAACCGGCATTCTGGAACTCAATCTGGTTCTTAAACTGACCGAATTCGATTGTGCCGGTTGCATCTCGCAGATCGGTGCCGTTGACAGCCGGACCGGTCTGAACACGAATTGCCATGCCTTCGGGGAAACCATCAACCTTGATGACGTTAAAGTTCGACTTGCGCTCTTCGACTGTGCCCGTGAACTTGACCGGGATAACCGGGTTCACGCTGCCAACACCGTATTTCTTGCCAGCCGCAACCTTGTCAGCAACAAGGGCAGCACCAACTTCGACAGCATCAACTGCACGTTCTACAACGCTTGCCTTGACCTTCGGAAATTCCGACGCGCCATAAGCTTCAGGTGAGAAAACCTGCTGACGGACATCGGCATCAGATCCGATCTTCACAACTTTCGTATCAAAACCAATTGCACCGATAACCACAACCGCAGCAACCACACTCCAAAGGGTTGCGCGGTTCATTTTGGCGGGTTTCTGTGAAACTTGATTAGCTTGTGTACTCATTATCAAACGCCTTCAGCAAATTATGCCGGATTGTCGTTGGTGAAACGGATGATGCGGCTGAACTTACACAGCCAGGAGAGTGCGTCCATGCTGCACTACCCTTGCTCCCACACATGAGAGGGAGCCAAAAGAGCGGGGCAAACAGGGGCAGAAATCTTAAACATTAAATCCTCCGCATGTCGCCGGCACCGCCCCTCCGCGTGGCCTGGAAACAAATATGCCGCCGTCATGTTCTATGATAGCAGCATGTTATCAACTCCAATAATCATGTTATAAAGACCCATATCTGTCAATCGCGTCTTTTCAGAACATCCCGAATTTCGCACAATCCTGCGCCAAAAACTCACAGAACTCCAGCACAATTCGCGTCCTGTAGCACCATTCTCAAGCAACCTCAACAAGGATAAAGACATTGACAACACATACGTCATTCTTATAAAATTACTAATAAAAACAACAAACTAATTGGGTAAAATACCATCTCTCCTTATTAAGCACCGTGCAGGAAACCCCTCTGCCAAACCGGCAAATTTTGCCGTCATCACCATTTGGTGAAAAAAAATGCTTGTGCACAAAAATTTTACAGACAGACCGATGCCGTTATGTTATCTCAATCATGAGCGAAGGCCTATTTTCATAAAAATCATGGGCCGCGAGCGACAAATTTTGTCGCGGGAGGAAATCCAAATGTCCGCAAAGGACCTGATTGGGAAAGCGTAATTCAGTCATGCGTGGTAAAGGTGATATAATCATCGGCATCGACGCGGGCACATCCGTCGTCAAGGCTGTGGCATTCGACCTGAATGGTCGTCAACTCGATTCGGCGGCTGTCCGCAACAAATACGAAACCGGTGAGCACGGTGCCGTTACGCAATCTCTTTCCCAGACATGGGAAGATTGTGCCAAGGCTTTGCGCGGCCTTGCCGATAAAATTCCAAATTTGAGTGAACGCACCGCCGCGATCTCCGTTACAGGTCAAGGCGACGGCACATGGCTTGTGGGACGCGATAACAAGCCGGTTGGCGACGCCTGGATCTGGCTCGATGCCCGCGCAGCAAACACTGTTACCAGACTTGCAGCAGGACCGATGAACCGCGCGCGCTTTGAAGCGACCGGCACAGGCCTTAACACCTGCCAGCAAGGCACACAAATGGCGCATATGGACAGTTTCGCACCGGAACTGCTCGATAATGCAGAAGTCGCCCTGCACTGCAAGGATTGGCTTTACCTCAACCTCACCGGCGTCCGTGCCACAGACCCCTCGGAAGCCAGTTTCACCTTCGGCAATTTCCGCAATCGCCAGTATGACGATGTGGTTATTGAAGCGCTCGGCCTCATTAAGCGCCGCAGCCTGCTACCCGAAATCGTGGATGGCACTCTGACGCAGCATCCGCTTTCCCCCCAAGCGGCAGCTGCAACAGGTCTGTTGGCCGGAACGCCGGTGAGCCTTGGTTATGTCGACATGGTGATGACCGCGCTTGGCGCGGGCGTCTATTGCGGCACAGCAGATGCAGGCTGCTCGACCATAGGCTCAACAGGCGTGCATATGCGCGCAAAACCCGTCTCCGACATTCATCTGAATGCGGAAGGAACGGGCTATGTTATTGCTCTGCCTGTTCCGGGCATCGTCACGCAGGTTCAGACCAATATGGGCGCGACGATCAATATCGACTGGATTTTGCAGATCGCAGCCGATCTTATGTCAACGGCAGACCAAAAAGTCTCGCTGAACGATCTCATCCCTCGCCTCGATGACTGGTTCAATGCCAGCCGCCCCGGCGCGCTGCTTTACCATCCCTATATCTCCGAAGCCGGAGAACGCGGTCCTTTCGTCAATGCCTTTGCGCGCGCAGGCTTTATCGGCCTTTCGAGCCGCGACCGCTTTCCTGAGCTGGTTCGTTCAGTGGTCGAAGGTCTCGGCATGGCAACACGCGATTGCTATGCTGCGATGGGTGATATGCCTGCCGAATTACGCCTGACGGGTGGCGCTGCACGCTCGCGTGCCCTGCGCAGCACCTTATCTGCAGCAGTCAACGCCCCTGTACGGGTTTCATCGCGTGAAGAAGCAGGTGCTGCCGGTGCAGCAATGATGGCTGCGGTGGCAATCGGCGCTTATCGGAGCATGGACGACTGCATTAACGAATGGGTTGCGCCTCTGCTCGGAGCAAGCGAAGCGCCGGATGCAACGCAGGCGACACGCTATGAAGAACTTTTCGACGCCTACAAAGATGCAAGATTGGCTCTGACACCCATCTGGGACAAGCTTGCAGCCGATCGGTAATCCGCCAATCGGTTGAAATAATAGTTTATTTTGCCGGAGTGCCGGCATCCGAAGGAGCATGAGATGGCTGAACCGGAAACCTACGATCTGTTTGTGATTGGTGGCGGTATCAACGGCGCGGGCGTAGCTCGCGATGCAGCCGGGCGCGGCCTCAAGGTTGTGCTTGCGGAAAAAGACGATCTTGCCGAAGGCACTTCGTCACGCTCTGGCAAGCTGGTGCATGGTGGTCTGCGTTACCTCGAATATTACGAATTCCGTCTGGTTCGCGAAGCGCTGATCGAGCGCGAAGTTTTGTTGAACGCCGCACCGCATATCATCTGGCCGATGCGCTTTGTTCTGCCACACAGCCCGCAGGATCGTCCGGCATGGCTGGTGCGTCTCGGCCTGTTTCTCTACGATCATCTCGGCGGTCGCAAGAAGCTGCCCGGAACCCGCACGCTTGATCTCAAGCGCGACCCGGAAGGCACGCCGATTCTCGATCAATATACCAAGGGCTTCGAGTATTCCGATTGCTGGGTAGATGATGCCCGTCTCGTTGTTCTCAATGCTCTGGGCGCTGCTGAAAAAGGCGCGACCATTCTAACCCGCACACCAGTCACCTCGGCGCGTCGCGAAAAAGGCGGCTGGATCGTTGAAACAAAGAATCGCGATACGGGCGAAGTGCGCAGCTTCCGCGCGCGCTGCGTCGTCAATTGCGCAGGCCCATGGGTGACAGACGTCATCACCAATGTTGCCGGTTCAAATTCTTCGCGCAATGTGCGTCTGGTCAAGGGTAGCCACATTATCGTGCCGAAATTCTGGTCCGGTGCGAATGCCTATCTCGTGCAGAATCACGACAAGCGCGTGATCTTCATCAACCCATATGAAGGCGACAAGGCGCTGATCGGTACCACCGATATCGCTTATGAAGGCCGCGCCGAAGATGTGAGCGCGGATGAGAAAGAGATTGATTACCTGATCACGGCGGTCAACCGCTATTTCAAGGAAAAGCTGCGTCGTGAAGACGTACTTCATAGCTTCTCCGGCGTGCGTCCGCTGTTTGACGATGGTAAGGGTAACCCATCGGCCGTCACGCGCGACTATGTTTTCGATCTGGATGAGACCAACGACGCACCTCTGCTGAACGTCTTTGGCGGCAAGATCACCACATTCCGTGAGCTTGCAGAGCGCGGTATGCATCGCTTGAAGCACATTTTCCCGAAAATGGGCGGTGACTGGACACATGATGCACCATTGCCGGGCGGCGAAATCCCGAATGCGGATTATGAAACCTTCGCAAACAGCCTGCGCGACAGCTACCCATGGATGCCGCGCAAACTGGTGCAACATTATGGACGCCTCTATGGTGCCCGCACCAAGGACATCGTCGCGGGTGTAAGTGATCTTGCTGGCCTTGGTCAGCACTTTGGTGGCAATCTTTACGAAGCCGAAGTCCGTTATCTGGTTGCGAAAGAATGGGCGAAAACGGCAAACGACATTCTCTATCGCCGCACCAAGCACTACCTGCAACTCAGTGAAGCCGAGCGCTCTGCTTTCATTGCATGGTTCGACAACGCTAAAATTTCCGCCTGAGGACACCATGGCCCTTACGCTTTCGCTCAATACCAATCCGCTTGTGAACCGCTTTGCTGAGCCGGATGATCTGATCGAAACTGTTGCGCGCGACCTGCGTCTGCGCGATCTTCAGCTTACGCATGAGTTCATCAATCCGAGCTGGCAGGCTCCGACCATTCGTCGCCTCACCCGCGATATGGACAAAGCCTTGCAGCGCACCGGTGTCCGCGTCACTTCCGGCATGACCGGCCCTTATGGACGCCTCAATCATTTCGGCCACCCCGACGCAGATGTTCGTCGCTATTATGTCGACTGGTTCAAGACATTTGCCGATATTATCGGCGATCTTGGCGGCAAATCGGTCGGCACGCAATTTGCGATTTTCACTTACAAGGATTTTGATAATCCTGAACGCCGCGAAGAGCTGATCAAGATCGCGATCGACTGTTGGGCAGAAGTTGCTGAACATGCGAGCCGTGCTGGTCTTGACTATGTTTTCTGGGAACCGATGAGCATCGGCCGTGAGTTTGGTGAAACAATCGCTGAGAGCATCAAGCTTCAGGATCGGCTGACCGCAGCAGACATGGCCATCCCGATGTGGATGATGGCCGACATTGATCATGGCGATGTAACCTCCTCAAATCCTGATGATTTCGACCCTTATGCATGGGCGCGTGCGGTTCCAAAAATCTCGCCGATCATCCATATCAAGCAAAGCCTGATGGATAAGGGCGGTCACCGTCCATTCACAGCGGCTTTCAATGCCAAAGGCCGTATCCAGCCGGAACCGCTGCTTAAGGCCTTTGCCGAAGGCGGTGCTGTGGACAATGAAATCTGCCTTGAGCTATCGTTTAAGGAACGTGAACCAAACGACCGTGAAGTCATCCCGCAGATCGCGGAAAGTGTGGCCTTCTGGGCACCGCACATTGACACTGGCGCGGGAGATTTGAAAATATAACTATAAGAAAACAATAAAGAATCGGGGAGCAGGCAGCAGAAAAATGGCAGATGCAGAGGATTCCTTAGCCCTTCGTGCCGCCTGGCTCCATTTTATCGGGGGGATGACCCAGTCAGCCGTCGCAAAACGGCTTGGACTTCCCTCTGTGAAAGCGCATCGATTGATCGCCAAAGCTGTTGCCGATGGTGCCGTGAAAGTGACAATCGACGGCGACATTACGGAATGTATCGATCTCGAAAATCGTCTCGCTGAGCGTTTTAATCTCGAATATTGTGAAGTTACCCCTGATCTGGGCGAGGAAGCCTTACCGCTCGTGTCGCTGGGTAATGCCGGAGCAGAATTTCTGCGCAGAGAGATCGAATTTGGCGACCATGAAGTGATCGGCCTTGGCCATGGTCGCACGCTTTCGGCAGCGGTCAATCACATGCCACGCGTGGCGGCAAAAGAGGTACAGTTTGTCTCGCTGCTTGGCGGCCTGACACGAAACTTTGCTGCCAATCCGCATGATGTGATGCATCGCATCGCCGAGAAGACCGGCAGACCAGCCTATGTGATGCCCGTGCCATTTTTTGCAAATACCGCAGAAGACCGCGAGGTTCTGTTGGCACAAAAGGGTGTAACGACAGTTTTCGAAATGGGCTGCCGTGCCGAGTTGAAAATCGTTGGTCTGGGTACAGTTGATGCCCATGCGCAGCTTGTCACATCAGGCGTGATCGAACTTTCTGAAATGGAAGAGATCGCAAGTCGTGGAGGCATCGGCGAAATGCTGGGTCATTTCTTCGATGCAAACGGTACGCGGCTCGAAACAGGCCTGACAGCCCGCACCATTGCAGCATCGGTTGAAAATGCAGATATGAGCCGCATCATTGGTCTGGCGGGTGGTCTTTCAAAAGCCCAAGCTATTCGCGCTGTGCTCAAAAGTGGACGCCTTTATGGTTTGATCACCGATGAGCGCACTGCAAGAGTGCTTGTGCAGTAAACACAAACTGATCGACAAAATATCACAAAATCACATTTTATATAGATTGGTTTGTGATTTTGTGTTTTAAGGTTGCGCGATCAGCAACCATGTTTTGAGATCGGAAACACCTTGAAACGCGACGACAGAAGACAGGCGATCATCAATCTGCTGATTGAAAATCATGCAGTCGATCTTGACGATCTGGCCGAACGTTTTTCTGTGTCCAAAATGACCATCCATCGCGATCTGGATTCCCTTGAAGAATCAGGCGTGCTGCGCAAAGTGCGTGGCGGCGCAACGATGGATGCCGGTTCTCAGTTTGAAAGCGATTTCCGTTTTCGCGTTCAGCAGGACAATGAAGCAAAGATTGAGATGGGGCGTGCAGCCCTTGACCTGATCGAGCCCGGCATGACCGTGATGATCAATGACGGTTCCACCGCTGCGGTTCTGGGCAGCATGTTGATTGAGAAGCGCCCGCTGACTGTGATCACAAACAATGCAGTCATCATCGAAAACCTCAAGGGTGAAGGCGGCATCAATCTGATCGCGCTCGGCGGCGTATTTTCAGCAAAGTTCAATGCCTTCTTTGGCCTGTTGACCGAGGAAGCCCTGTCAAAACTCAGCGCAGACATTGCCTTTATTTCCGCGCCTGCGGTCAATGGACGCCTCGTTTATCATATGGATGAAAATGTCGTCCGCACCAAGCGCGCCATGACCGCATCGGCAACCCGCACGTGCCTTCTGGTCAATCATCAACGGTTCCGCCGCACAGCCTTGCATGTGATGGCTGATCTTGGCGATTTTGATGCGATCATTACGGATAAATCTCCGGGCGATGCCCTTGTAGCCGAACTTGAGCCGGCAGGCATCAAACTGACAATTGCAGAATAAACACGAAAAGAAAGAGCATTCGAGCATGTCCAAATTCTGGGTTGGTACGAGCTGGAAAATGAACAAGACGCTTGCGGAAGCGCGCGCTTTCGCGACTGCATTGAAGGACGCCGACAGCGGTCGTTCGGCAGACATTCAGCGCTTTGTCATTCCACCGTTTACCTATGTTCGCGAAGTAAAAGAAATCCTGTCGGACACTTCCGTCAAGGTTGGCGCACAGAACATGCACTGGGCTGATCAGGGCGCATGGACCGGTGAAATCTCGCCGCTGATGCTGAAAGATTGCAACCTCGACATCGTTGAACTGGGGCATTCAGAGCGTCGCGAACATTTTGGAGAAACCAACGAAACCGTTGGCCTCAAGGTCGAAGCAGCTATTCGTCATGGCTTGATCCCGCTGATCTGCATCGGGGAAACGCTGGCAGACCGAGAAAACGAACGCGCTGCGGAAGTGCTGGCAGAAGAAGTGCGCGGAGCACTTTCTCAGCTTTCGGATGAACAGAAGAAAGCTGAAATCCTGTTCGCTTACGAACCCGTATGGGCGATTGGTGAAAACGGCATTCCAGCCTCGGCAGACTATGCCGATGCCCGCCAGGCGGAAATTATTGCGGTTGCAGAAGGTATCCTTGGCCGTCGTGTTCCTTGCCTTTATGGCGGCTCGGTCAATCCCGGCAACTGCGAAGAACTCATTGCCTGCCCGCATATCGATGGCCTGTTCATTGGCCGTTCGGCATGGAACGTGGAAGGCTATCTCGACATTCTGGCGAAATGCGCCAAAACCATCAAAGCTAATTAAGGAGCAATATCATGAAAGTAGCAGTAGCAGGCGACAGCGCTGGCGAAGGTCTGGCCAAGGTTCTTGCAGATCACCTGAAGGATCGTTTTGAAGTGTCCGAAATCTCCCGCACGGACGCTGGTGCAGACGCATTCTATGCAAACCTCTCGGACCGTGTGGCATCCGCCGTTCTCGACGGCACCTATGACCGCGCAATTCTGGTTTGCGGCACCGGCATCGGTGTTTGCATTGCAGCCAACAAGGTTCCGGGCATCCGCGCAGCGCTGACCCACGACACCTATTCGGCAGAACGTGCAGCACTTTCCAACAATGCGCAGATCATCACGATGGGCGCACGCGTTATCGGTTCTGAAGTTGCAAAGACCATTGCGGATGCGTTCCTTGCACAGACCTTTGACGAAAATGGCCGTTCGGCTGGCAATGTTGACGCAATTAACGAAGTCGATGCCAAGTACAACAAGTGCTGATTTTTTGACACGTTGAGACACAAAAAAAGCGGCGGGTTTTCCCGCCGCTTTTTTATTGCCGTAATCAGAAAATCTTAGCTGAACTTCGGGTCCAGCGAACCATCACGATAGCGCTTGGCCATTTCCGAGAGCGGGATCGGACGAATAGCCGAAGCATGGCCAGCCGTTCCGAACTGCTCGAAACGATCCTTACAGAGCTTGGTCATCGCAGCCATTGCAGGCTTCAAATACTTGCGTGGATCGAACTCGCTCGGATCTTCCTGCAACACGCGGCGGATCTGGCCCGTCAGCGCCATACGGTTATCGGTGTCGATGTTGATCTTGCGCACGCCATGCTTGATGCCGCGCTGGATTTCTTCAACAGGCACACCCCATGTTGGCTTCATCTTGCCGCCATACTTGTTGATGATTTCCTGCAAATCTTCCGGCACCGAAGACGATCCATGCATGACAAGATGCGTGTTTGGCAGCTTGCGGTGAATTTCTTCGATCACGTTCATTGCAAGCACGGAACCATCAGGCTTACGGCTGAACTTGTAAGCGCCATGCGAAGTGCCCATGGCGATTGCCAGCGCATCGACCTTGGTTTCACGTACGAATTTCACAGCTTCATCCGGGTCAGTCAAAAGCTGGTCATGCGAAAGCTGACCTTCTGCGCCGTGACCATCTTCTGCTTCACCCATGCCGGTTTCGAGCGAACCGAGAACACCAAGCTCACCTTCAACAGAAATGCCGCCAAGATGGGACATTTCACTGACCTGACGCGTAACCGAGACGTTGTAATCCCAGTCAGCAGGCGTCTTGCCGTCAGCTTTCAGCGAGCCGTCCATCATGACGGAGGTAAAGCCTGCCTGAATGGCGGTCATACACGTGGCAGCTTCGTTGCCATGATCAAGATGCACGCAAACCGGAATATGCGGATAGATTTCCGTAACAGCATCCATCATGTGACGCAGCATGATATCGTTTGCATAGGAACGCGCACCGCGCGAAGCCTGCAAAATAACTGGCGCATCGGCAGCATCGGCCGCTTCCATAATAGCAAGCGCCTGTTCCATGTTGTTGATGTTGAACGCTGGAACACCGTAGCTATGTTCAGCAGCATGGTCGAGCAATTGACGCAGCGTAATACGTGCCATCTGAGTTTCCTCCTAATTAATTGCGCGAACGCGCATAATATTCACCAAGAACATCGACTTCTTCCGCAACACCGAACACCAGCGCACTGCGCTCGTGATAGGTTTCGGGAACGATATCGAGGATCGGCGTGGAACCGTTGGTTGCCTTGCCACCAGCCTGCTGGCTGAGGAACGCAATCGGATTGGCTTCATAAACGAGACGCAGTCGGCCCTTTTCGTAACCCGGTCGCGCATCGTCCACATAGAAAAAGATACCGCCGCGCTGCATGATGCGGTGCATGTCGCCGACCGCTGCACCCAACCAGCGCATATTGAAATTGCGTCCGCGCGGACCGTCCTTGCCGTTGTAGCAATCATCGACATAGGCCTTCATGCCCGCCGAGAGATGACGATAAACGGATGCGTTATAGGCGAGATCGGATGTACGCTCCGGAAGCGTCACATTCTTGCGGGTGATCTGGAAGAGGCCGCTGACCGGATCAAGTGTCGCAAAAAGAACGCCTTCGCCGACCGAGAAGGCGAGATCAATCGAATTGCCGAACGAGACATAGCCTGCTGCCAACTGACGATTGCCGGGCTGAAGGAAAGGCTCTGCCGTATCCGCAGGGAAGATAGAGAAAATGGTGCCGAGCGGCGCGCCAAGACCGACATTGCCGGAGCCATCAAGCGGGTCGATTGCAACGGCAACCAGCCCATCAGCCTTGCCCGGAACAGGCAGGTCCGCTTCTTCCGACAAAACCGATGCAGCACCTGCTGCAATCAACAACTCGACAAAAAGATTGTGCGCGCCAACATCAATGCTCTTCTGCTGGTCCTGATCGCTGTTAACGCCAACGAGCTTGCCGGGATCACCAGGAATGGACCCTCGCGCAATACGGCCCGCAAGGCGACCGGATCCAGCCAGAATTGCTTTAATCACATTGCTTGTTGCAAGGCGCAGACTGTCCTGCCCCGCCCAGCCATCAAGATATTCACCGGCAGCTTCTGCATCAATGCGATCATTGTCGCCAGCCAGAACCAGTGGAGCGTAATTTCCTGCCATCGTCATTGACCCTGCTCCTGAACAAGAAGCAGTTCCAGCACGTGGGAAGCGAGGGAAACGGAATTCATTTACTGACAATCTCCATGCGGATGTCTTCAAGACACGCCCGATAATGGGCTGAGACAGGGAGGACGTAACACCGTTCTGATATCGTCACAATGATGTGGATAACATTATAACGATTTAAATGTTAGATTATGTTTTAAAATCATGTTAATTCACGACACGCACCGTCATTTCATCGGGTGACAGACATATATGGCGCCATATCGGCCCCGTGGCCGTATTGATCTTGCCTATAATGTGCCCGTGCCGGACATCGGAAAATGGCCAATCCTTGCTTAAAAAGACCGGCCTCACGTCAGACGAAAGCCCGTCTGATCTAGCTCCACTTCAACCCATTGAGCTTGGCCCGAAGCTTCTGGGTTATCTTGACGGCCACAAACGCAGCCGTTTTCTGGACACGTGGTTTCAACTGATTGTTCACGAGTGAACAGTCTCAGGTTGCGAAGGAACCCATAAAAAAAGGCCGAAAACCAATTGTCTCCGGCCTTTGATCTTAAATAAGACCTTCTTCTTTCAAAGCCTTCTGAGCCGCAGGGCGCGCCATGACGCGTTCGCGCAACGCGAGGACTTTTGGATAAGCAGAGAGATCAACGTTCAACATCAGGCCCCAGCCCATGACCACGGCGGCATATACATCTGCCTGCGTGAAGTCTTCGCCCAACCAGTAGGAATGACCATTCGCAAGCATTGCTTCTAACTGGCCCATGCGGCGATTGATTGAAGCAATTACTTTAAGCTTCGCATCATCAGAAAGATCAGGCGCAAACAAGCCACTGAAAGCCACGTGCAGATCACTGCAGAAACCGAGCGCCTCCTGTAAGCGCGCGCGTTCGATCGTGCCATAGGCTGGCTTGAAAGCTGCAACATCGGAATGATCACCAATATACTGGAGAACAGCAGCATTCTGCGTGATCACCACACCCGGTTCAATCTCAAGTGCAGGAACAGCACCACGTGGATTGATTTTAAAATAATCAGCACCGCTTGTGGTCTTCTTTTCCTTAAGATCAACCGCTTCGAGATCATAGGTAAAACCTGCCTCGATCAGAACGATGTGCGGGGCCAGAGAACATGCACCTGACTTATAATAAAGCTTCATTATTGACTCCGTTGGGATTTGTTTCCCGGCGGGATGTAGCACCTTTAAGCTGGGAGAAAATATTTCTGTATATCACAATATTGGGAGCAATTTTCTATTCCCGCTTCCCTCCGCGGATTCGTTTGTTCACACGCGCTATCGATAGCAATCAAACCCAGTCTGATCACCATAAACACCGCGCCAAAAGCAATGCCGTAAACGCTGGATGCACTGAACACATTGAACAGATACTCCCTCTCCCGGACCGATAAGCGCGGGAAACCACTCGCCCTTTAGCGCGGCAAATATTCAAGATTTGACATTTGATAGGTATAATTTGACAAATGTCATATACCTATATTGACATACGTCGAATTGTTTGTGATTTTTGCCATGCGTGGTCAAGGAGGATGCCGTGCAGACGTTCTTGAAAATTGAAAAACCAAAAAAATCGTTCGCAGAGGATGCCGCCCTTTACAACGGCATTGTCGCCTGCAAATCCACATTCCGCTTTATTCGGATGGGTATTCAGCAGCGCGACGGCAAAAAGATTTGGCTATGCCGCGAAGAAATTGAGTATTCCACGCCCGATGACGCTCTAAAATCTGGCATTTCCATCATCGAAGGCGCGCATTCCTACCGAACGCTTCGCGTTTTCGGAAGAAATCGCAGCCATCGCAGTCTTTATGGCATCAAACGGCGCGAACATGATAAATGGTTCAGACCTTCTGATTGATGGTGGAGACACACTTCTTTCACAAAGCAAATGGTCTCACGCTTGCTCGTTACCAAAATACGGCATTAAAATTTCAGAGCGGGAACTTATCTCTCGCCTTCAATAGGTGCAAAATGCAAAGATTTATTAACAATCCGGATGAAGTTGTCGAAGACACCGTCAAAGGCTTTATCAAAGCCCATAAAGATCTGGTCCGGTTGTCGTCGGAAAACCCGCGTGTTGTTGTCGCCCAAAATGCACCAATCGAAGGTAAAGTTGGCGTTATTACTGGCGGTGGCTCGGGCCATGAACCTGCTTTTATTGGTTACACCGGTAAAAATCTCCTCGACGCGGTGGCTGTAGGAGAGCTTTTCTCGTCGCCAACCGCCAAGAGCTTTTATGATGCAGCCCGCGAAGCCAATGGTGGAAAGGGTGTTGTCTGTCTCTATGGCAATTATGCCGGAGACAACATGAACGTGAAAATGGCGATAAAGCTTGCTGCCAAGGCCGGAATTGAAGTGCTGACTGTTGTCGCCAATGATGATGTCTGCTCGGCCCCTGCCAGTGAACGGGAAAAACGTCGCGGTGTTGCTGGCGAAATCTTCATGTGGAAGATCGGTGGTGCAAAAGCTGCATCAGGTGCTAGCCTTCTTGAAGTACAGGCAAGCGCGCAGAAAGCCATCGATAATTGCCGCTCAATCGGTGTTGGTCTTGGCCCGTGCACACTGCCGGCGGTCGGGCATCCAAACTTCACGATTGAACCCGGAACGATGGAAGTCGGTATCGGTCATCATGGCGAGCCGGGCGTGCGTGTCGAACCGTTGAAGCGCGCCGACGAGATTGCCCGGGACATGAGCAAGATCGTTCTCGACGATCACGATCTGCCGGAAGGCACCGAAGTTGCCGTTCTGGTTTCCGGGCTTGGCGCCACGCCAGTCAACGAGCTCTATATTCTCAACGATACCATTGAGCGGGAGATCACCGCACGCGGCCTCAAGATCTATCGTACCTATGTTGGCAACTACTTTACCTCGCTTGAAATGGTTGGCGCAACACTGACAGTCATGGCGCTGGACGATGAACTTAAGACGCTTCTGGATGTCGAAGCCCGGTGCACGGCAGTTCTCTAAGAAAGAAATATATCATGCAGACATTCAAAAATGCCGGATCGGGTGAAATCGTTCTTTCGCTTGCAGACAGAATTATCGAAAACAAAGCTTATCTCAGCGAAATTGACGGAAAAATCGGTGATGGCGATCACGGTGTGAATATGGCCAAGGGCTTTGGCCTTGCAGCCGAGCGCCTGAGAAATAAGGACGTCTCGCTTGCAGAAGGTCTTGATACGTTAGGCACAGTTCTGCTCACCGAAATCGGTGGGTCAATGGGGCCGCTTTATGGTGTGATGTTCAACGAATTCGCAGAAAAGCTGGAAGGCGTTGAGAATATCGATGCTGCCGCTTTCAGCGCGATGCTTCATGCCGGTCTTGAAGGCATCCAGTCAATCGGTTCAGCAAAGCTTGGTGACAAGACGCTGCTTGACACGCTGATCCCGGCAATCAATGCTTTTGACGAGGCCAATAACGATGGTCAGTCCTTCTCCGAGGCCCTTGATGCACTCTCGGTGGCTGCTGAAGCCGGTCGCGATTCCACGCTTAATCTCGTCGCAAAAATCGGACGTGCAAGCCGCCTCGGCGAGCGCTCGCTAGGGGTTCTCGACGCAGGTGCAACATCCTGCGCGCTGATTCTGACGGACTTGTCTGCGCAGGCAAAAAACCGTCTTCAGCAATAAGTCTGCATAGAATTTGAATTTGATGGCTGAAAACTGTGTGAGCAAACACGTTCAGCCATCAAATTCGCTCTATCATGTTGCAATCGCGATCACTTGCTTTCATCGTTGCGGCCGGAACGGAGGCAACAGAACATCGCATGACGCTCAAGCCCAACACATCGCGCAAAGTCGGCAAACCCCGGTCGAATGCCAGCGAAAATGCGACCGCTATCCCCATGCGTTACGGAGACGATCTTTATGTTTGGGCCTGCTGGCTTTACTATGAGGATGGCCTGACGCAGAGCGAGATTGCCGATGTTATGGGTATCTCGCGCGCGACCGTAAACAGCTATCTGGCTGAGGCGCGCGAAAAAGGGATCGTCAATATTTCTATCGGCGGCGGCTGGCTTGAATCCCTGTCTGTCGCGCAGGAACTCAAGCGCCATTTTGGTCTGACCGATTGCCTTATCATCCCTCACGATGACAATGCCCGTCCGCTGATTGATCGCCTTGGTGTGGCGGGTGCCCATGCTCTCAACAAGACGTTGAAATCCGGTGACACACTGGCTGTAGCCTGGGGCCGGACCGTACTTGCAGTGGGCGAGCATACTGATATTGCAGCCCTGCAGGATGTGACTGTTGTGCAGGCGACAGGCGGAACGACCGCATCCTTCCCCTATACGCCGGAACGTTGTGCTGCGGTGCTCGCAGAAGCCGTATCTGCGCGCTGTGTCAACATCACGGCGCCCGCCATGGTGCGCTCGCCAACAGCCCGTAATGTGCTGCTCGAAGAACCCCTGATACAAGAGCAGTTTGCGACACTGGAACAGGCCAATCGCATACTGTTTGGTGTGTCCTCGCTTCGATCCAATTCCACGATTCATACAAGTGGCTTTTTTGAATCCGTATCCTTGCAGCACTATCTTGCGGCAGGCGCGGTTGGTGTTGTTGCCGGGCGCTTTATTGATGAACGTGGAAAAACCGTTGCCGGGCCGCTGGATGGCCGCACAATCGGCATCTCACTTGATAAACTGCAAAAGATACAGACGCGGATTGCCGTGGCTGGCGGCTTTGACAAGGTGCCGGCGCTGCTTGCGGCCCTTCGCGGCGGTCATATCAATGTGCTGGTTACCGATGCGGCAACCGGACTTGGAATCCTGCGTGCAGACAGCGTCATCGATCTCGAAGCGCGCCTTTCGCAGCGCCCAAAGGCCAGTCAAATGCCTGCGGCGTTTCGCATGCGTGTGAAAAAGCTGCTCAACAATCCAAATGAGGTGGTTGAGGAAATGCTCGACGGCGCTGTGCGGGCGCATGGCAAATTCCTACAGCCCATCGGCACCTCCAACCGCGCGCTCGTTGCACGTGAGGGTCCCCGTGCTGGCAAGGTCGGACTGGTGATTGGTGGCGGTGCCGGGCATGAGCCATGTTTCCTCGGCTATGTGGGCAAAGGACTTGCCGACGCAGTGGCTGTCGGCAACGTGTTTTCCTCACCACCGCCCGACCCTATTGTTGCATGTGCACTTGCTGCATCCAAAGGCGAAGGGGTTCTCTTTGTCTATGGCAATTATGCCGGCGATGTCATGAATTTCGAGATGGCGGCTGAAATGGCCGAGGAAAAAGGTGTCAGGATTAAAACTGTTCTGACCACCGACGATATTGCCTCCTCACCCATTGATGAAAAGGACGGTCGGCGTGGCGTGGCAGGCAATTTCTTCGTTTTCAAGGTTGCAGGTGCGGCCTGTGACAAGGGGCTTTCACTGGAAGCGTGCGAAGTTGTGACACGCAAGGCCAACGCACGGACCTTCACCATCGGTGTTGCACTGGAACCCGGCTCATTGCCGCAAACAGGACGGCATAACTTCGAGATCGGGCCGGAGGACATGGAGATTGGCGTCGGCATTCACGGTGAGCCGGGTGTTTCGCGTGACCGAATTCGACAGGCTGATGAAATCGTTGATGGCATCATGGACAGAATATTCAATGAAATGAACGCCGTCTCTGGCGATCGGGTTGCCGTTTTGGTCAATTCATTTGGAGCCACACCGCTCATGGAGCTTTATGTTCTCTATCGACGTGTCGCCCAGCGGCTGGATGCCAAGAACATTCATATTGAAGCCAACTGGGTCGGGCATTACTGCACCTCTCTGGACATGGCAGGGGCTTCGATATCGATCCTTCATCTTGATCAGGAATTGAGCGAGCTGTTGCAGCATCCATGCGAAACGGCAAGCCTTAGAATAGGCTAAAACGCCGGTATTTATTGCCTTTTCTGTTCTGCCTATAAGTAAATTAGCATGCGCCTTATGATGAGCAACACGGCTTACGGTTGTAAGGTTCGAGGAGGAATTTCATGTCGGAAACTGCGGCTCGCCGTCTTGCAAACATGTTTGATGCAGTTTCAACTGCCATTGAAGCTGACAAAGATCGGCTTTCCGAACTTGATGGCACCATAGGAGATGGGGATCATGGCACAACCATGGCCCTTGGGTTTAAGGCGGTGAAGCGCGAATTGCTTCAGCTTGATCTGGATGATGCGAATATTTCAACCGTTCTCAATACGGCTGCGACAGCCTTTATCAACGCTGTGGGAGCATCCACCGGACCACTCTATGCAACCGGTTTTCGCCGCGCAGCGCAAGCAACAATGGAACGCAAAGACCTTGATTCCGCAACATGCGCGATCATTATCGAAGCAATCGGTGTGGGCATTCGTGAACGCGGCCATGGGCAGCGCGGCGACAAGACGATGCTTGATGCCTGGCTACCAGCTGCAGAAGCCGCGCAAATTGCTGTTCAGGAAGATCTGGACTTCCGCGCGTTTTGGGAAAACATAGTGGCGGCAGCAACTGCCGGTGCCAACTCGACCCGCTCCATGATTGCAACAAAAGGCCGTGCAGCGCGCCTGCGTGAACGCTCACTCGGGCATGTTGATCCGGGCGCTGCATCCGCTGTTATCATATTACAGGCGATGGCTTCGTCCGTGAAAGACTGACTGGAATAGACGAGGCCAAAAGCCTGTTATTCAACAAGCTTTGTGCCGAGTATATCTTTCGCGAGGTGACAAAAAAACGATACGCCGCGCTCAAGAATCTCATCGTTGAAGTTGTAAGTTGCCGTATGCAGACCAGAGCTATCGCCATTGCCAATCAGGAGATAGGCACCGGCTGTCTTTTCAAGCATGAAAGAAAAGTCTTCACTGCCCATAAACGGCTTATCCAGGTCTTCAAAACTGTCTTCACCAAAATGCTGAACAACCGTTGCTCTTGCCTGTTCAAAGGCCCTGGCATCATTAATCGTCGCCGGATACCCCGTCATCCAATCGAAACTCACATCGGCGCCATAGCTCGCCGCCTGCATCTTCGCCACTTGCTCGACCTTATCACGCAGCGTTTCGCGTATCATGGGATCAGTCGCGCGCATCGAAACTTCGAGTTTTGCCGTATCGGGAATAACATTACAGACCGCACCCGAATTAAAGGCACCAACGGTGATTACGCTTGCCTGATGAGGCGGGACATTGCGGGCAACGATAGTTTGCAACGCCATAACGATGCTTGACGCCACCACAATAGGGTCGATCGTCTTTTCAGGCTCCGCTCCGTGTCCACCGCTGCCCTTCACCGTCAGCGTCAAAGCATCGATGGACGCCGCAATCGGACCCGCTTTGGATGCAAGTTTTCCAGCTTCAAGCCCCGGCCAGTTGTGCAGCGCAAACACCTGATCACAAGGGAAACGCTCAAAGAGCCCCTCCTCGATCATCATTTGCGCACCGCCATAGTTTTCTTCGGCAGGCTGGAAAATGAAATGAACAGTTCCTGAAAAATCCTTATCCTGTGCAAGCGACCACGCGGCCCCCAATAGCATGGTTGTATGGCCGTCATGACCGCAAGCATGCATTTTGCCACTGTTCTTGCTCGCGTAAGACAGGCCCGTTTCTTCCAGAATTGGCAGCGCATCAAAATCGGCGCGAAACCCGATAGAACGGTTTGAGTTGCCGCGGCGCAAAGAAGCGACGATACCCGTCTTTGCAAGACCACGGTTTAACGCATAGCCCCACTTTTCCAGCGTCGAGGCGATAAATTCGGAAGTCTCCACTTCCTCCAGTCCAAGCTCAGGGATGCTGTGCAGATGTCTGCGGATCGCTTTGAGTTCGTCGATAAATGCGCCTTGATTTTTATCGGTCATGTTTGTTGTACTCAATTCATATGCAGGAACTGGCGCAAGCGTGGCGACTGTGGATGACTCATCACAGTCTCTGGCGCACCACGTTCTTCAACCAGCCCTTGGTGCAAGAAGATAACTTCGCTCGAAATATCGCGGGCAAGCGCCATTTCATGCGTCACCATGACCATGGTACGCCCCTCTTCAGCAAGCTTCTTGATAACCTGCAACACTTCCGTCACAAGCTCCGGATCAAGTGCCGAGGTTGGCTCATCAAACAGCATAACCTCCGGTTTCATTGCAAGCGCCCGCGCGATAGCAGCACGCTGCTGCTGCCCACCTGAAAGCTGCGTCGGATATTGATCCCGTTTAGGCGTGATACCCACTTTTTCCATCAAAACCTCGGCCTCGGCAATGGCTTCGGCTTTTGACATGCCCAAAACATGAACAGGGCCTTCGATTATGTTTTCAAGGATCGTGCGGTGTGACCAAAGATTGAAGCTCTGAAACACCATGCCCAGACGCGTACGGATGTGAACAAGCTGTCGAGGATCGGCAGCATGCGATTTTCCGTCCGGCCCGACCTTCGTGCGGATTACCTCCCCCGCAACTGCGATCTCGCCTTCATCCGGTGTTTCCAGGTAATTAATGCAGCGCAGCAAAGTGCTTTTACCGGAGCCACTGCTGCCGATCAGCGAGATCACATCGCCTTTTTTGGCTTCAAACGAGATGCCTTTGAGAACCTCGACACCAGCAAAGCTCTTGTGAATATTGCGGACGGTGAGTGCCATGGACGTCATTTTGAATTGCTCCTGAAACAGATCAGACCATAGACGCGCGTGAGCCACTCATGCGCCGTTCAACCACATTCATGATCCGGGTGAGGATGAACACAACGGTGAAATAAAGAATGCCTGCTGCGATCAGTGGCTCAAAGATCGACAAAGAACTGCGTTGAAGCGCGCGCGCGGTACCCATCACTTCCATGATGGTGATCGTTGAGGCGAGCGACGTCGATTTGAGCAGAATGATAAGATCACTGGTCAAAACGGGCATACAATGACGGAAAGCCAGCGGCAGCGTTATGCGACGTAGAATCTTGAACCGCGTCATACCAATAGAAAGTGCAGCTTCGATCTGGCCGCGAGGGATCGACTTGATCGCACCGCGAATGACTTCCGCATTATAGGCACCCTGATTGAGGCTCAGCGCGAAGACCGCATACCATAAGCCGTCACGCATGTAAGGCCAGAGGAAGCTATGTCTAACCCAGGTTCCGGGCAGGATTTGCCCAAGCCCGTAATAGATCAGATAAAGCTGCACCAGAAGCGGCGTGCCACGGAAAATGAACGTGTAAGTGAAAGCAGGCCATTTCAGGACGCGCTTTTTTGAAAGAAGCGCCAGAGCACTCAGTGTTCCAAAAACAAGACCGATGACACCCGCCGTTGCAGTCAAGAACAGCGTCAGCGGGAGCGCTTTGATAAGCGGCGGCAGGAACTCAATGATTTTTGCAATCGATTCCATTATCCGTGCCCCCGGCTCAGGCGCTTTTCGAGCTGTATAATGATCAGAACCGAAACCAGCGTGATGCACAGAAAGAGAAATGCTGTGAGGCCATAAAAGAAGACGTATTGCTTGGTCGATGCGGCTGCACGATAACCCGTATAAAGCAATTCATGGAATGAACCGAGAACCGAAATAATGGCGCTTTCCTTGGTGATTGAGAGCCAAAGATTACCGATACCGGGAACCGCATGACGCATCATTTGCGGGAAAGTGACACGCGTGAATATCTGGCGGCGGCGCATACCGATGGACAGCGCAGCTTCTATTTGCCCGCGCGGAATAGCCAGATAAGAAGACCGCAGCACTTCCGTCATGAACGCGCCGTTTACAAAAGCCAGCGCGATAATTGCCGCCCAGAAGGCACTGAACTGGAAATCGTTTCCGACAAGACCGCTCGCTTTGAGCAGCTTCTCGGCGCCTGTGGCGACAGAAAAATAAAGCAACAGGATAACAAGCAGCTCCGGCAAAGCCCGAACCACTGTCGTATATAATTCGGCGATAGCTTTTATGAAGCGATTGCGCGAGAGCTTCCCGGAGGCGCCAGCAAGACCAAAAACAAACGAGACTGCAAATGCCACGGCTGAGACCTGCAAGGTCATCATAAGTCCGTGCGCAAACTCGTCTCCCCAGCCCTCACTTCCCCAAGCGAGCAGTTGCCAATAAGAATCCATAACGATTCATCCGATCAGACAGGAAATCATTCAGAGCATTGTTCCCTTGGACCAAAGCGCAGAAAACAATCCGAAGTTTTGAAACGACGCATCGCAATTTCCAAAAAACAAATTCAGTTTTTTGGATCGACGCTGCAGGGCGAACGCCGCTACCGGCGTTCGCCCCTCATCAGGATTATTTCTGTTCGAAAATCCACTTGTCGACGAGTCCTTTCAGGGTGCCGTCCTTGTCGAGCTCGGCAAGCGCCGCATCGACTTTTTCAAGCGTCGCCGTATCGCCTTTACGCACCGCATAGGCAACACCTTCACCCAAAACCACACTCTTGGGCGCAACAAGCTTAATTTCGTAATCAGCGCCCTGCGGCGTTTTGAGGAAGTTCTGCACGAACAAATCCGGTGCGAGAACATAATCAACGCGGCCTGCAACCAGATCAGCAACCGAATTGTCTGCGGTGTCGTAGCTCTTCAAAGAAACATCCGGCAGATACTTGGTCATATAGGCCGACTGTACGCTCGATGTCTGAACACCAACGATCTTGTCAGCCAATGATGCCTGATCGACAACTTCGCCTGAACCGTCGCTTGCAGCAACCGTGCCAACCGTGTCTGTATCCGACTTCGCACCGACGACAACGGTACCTTCCGTATAATAAGGCGTGCTGAAATCAACGACCTTGCGACGCTCATCTGTGACGGAAAACGCACCGATAATGAAGTCCACCTTGTTTTCAGTCAGCGAAGGAATGAGACCATCCCATGCCATGGACTTGAATTCGCACTTGTCTGCGAGCTTCTCGCAAAGTGCGCGTGAAAGGTCTGCCTCCAGCCCTTCCCACTCTCCTGCCGCATTAACCTGTGTGAAAGGCATATACGGCTCCGGCGTCATACCGAGACGAAGCTTTCCTTCCGCCTGAGCGGCACCACCAGCCAATGCAACAAGCGCAATCGCACCTGCAATTTTCCCTTTAAAACCAACCATGTTCCCGTTCTCCTTATATTTTTGTAGCGGCCTGCCTTTGGATGAGAGCAGGCACAGGGAATGCAGAGAGAAAACGGCCCAGGAGCGAATGCCCCCGAGCCATCAGAATTATTTGCGATACCAGCGAAGCGACATGCACGAAAGGCCGGCGTCGATCTTGCCGATTTGCGTTGTCTTGAGCGGAACCACGTTATAGCCACTCTTTTCCAGCAACTCGATGGTGCGTGGGAAGTCGGAGCCTACCATCACCACGTCATTGACGCGCAATGCATTTGCAGCTGCCTCTTCACCTTCGGGCACGATCAACTGACGAAGGCCCGAAAAGACACCGGACTTTGCAAGGCGGCTCGTGGAAAGAACGGTTTCTTCATCAACCAGTGAGCAATCAGTTTTGAAATGAAGTACGCCTTCAGGGGTTGAGACAACCTCACCCTTGCGCCCAATCTTTTCAAGGCTGGCGATCAGTGCAGCTGCACCTGCTTTGTCGGTACGGGCGGAAAGGCCGATCATCACAGTTTTCTGTGTCGTCAGAACATCGCCGCCATCGGCAAAGCCCGGTTCCGGCAGTTCCACAACCGTATCAAACATCTTGCGCAGCGTCGGTTCGATCTTAGCCGTTTCGCCAACACGGGTCAGTGCGCCCGGACGAAGCAAAATTGCACCTTCAGTAAAGACGAGTGCAGGATCTTCAACAAAAATAGAATCGGGGAATTCTTCGAGTGCCGGAAGAATGGTGACCTCGACGCCTGCAGCACGCATGGCAGCAATATAGGCATCGTGCTCAGCCTTCACACCTTCATAGGTGGGATTGCCGCTATCCAGCGCGCGAAGACCATTCACCACAGAGTGCGAAGGCTCACGGACGATGATCGAATTGAACTCATAAACAGGTCTGTTGGAAGACATTGAAGGTTTCCCTTATTTAAGCTGGAGCCTATCTAACCGGCTCTTGATGTTGCGTAAAGCAAATGTGTGCCGTTTGTTGTGCGGCGCGAGAGATGAATGCCAGCCAACATGCACCGAACCGATCCGCCTGCAAGTTCGATCGTCGGGACTGCGAAAGGCATCAGCTTCGCGGTCTGTTCGATTGTCTCGATCTGGATCTTGCTCAATGCGGCATAGGCGCGTGCAGAAAGCGCCAGAACCCGGCCATCACGACCTTCCAGTTCAATGGCATTTCCTGCAAATTCACCAATCTGCTCAGCAGAGAGATGAATGAGCGTGCGACCGGTTTCCTGCAACCGATCAACAATGTCCTGACGACGGACCGGATCTGTGATCAGATCGGTACCCACCAGCGCGTAATCCGTACCAATGCACATCAGCACATTGGTATGATAAATCGGCCTTCCCGACGAATCGACCGCATCGAACACCATCGGTTCAAAGTTGAAATGTGTACAGAAACGCTCGAGCGCCACTTCATTGGTGCGGTTGGAACGGGCTGCATAGGCTACACGTCCAATATGGTCGAGAACCATGGCGCCGGTGCCTTCGAGATAGAAGTGATCGCGCTCCAAACCGGAGTAATCGATCACATCCTGAACGCGATAGTCGCGTTTGAGCATTTCGATAACATCAGGGCGGCGTTCTTTCTGGCGGCTTTCCGAAAACATCGGATAAATGGCAACATGCCCGCCCGAATGGGTCGAAAACCAGTTGTTTGGAAAAACGGAATCCGGCAGCGCTTGGGTTTCGTCTTCAAACAAATGCACCGTTACGCCCGCATCGGCCAAACCTTCTGCCATGGCTGTGACTTCGTCGAAGGCTGCTTTCGCAAGAACTTCAGCAGAGCGTTGTTCGTCGATAGACTGAAACGCATTGTCCTTTGCGGTTTGCGCATTGGGCGTAAAATGGTGCGGCCGGATCATAACGACCGATTTCGGACTCTGGACAGAGGGTCTGCTCATTCTCAGACTATTCTCACTGCTAAAACATGTCGCGGAAAAATTAACGGGTTTCCACAAGGGACATGCATGAAAACAAGGGGTTAAAACATATGGCGTTTCAGGAGACAGTTGACATTTCTGGCTCACCACCACGCCAGCTCAAACGATGTCGACGTGGACCTCGGCTGTATAATCAGACTTTTTGTCATCCGCTGAACATCCTTACCCTCACCTCCATCAGAACTCTGAGAAGCAGATTAGGAGAGCATAAAGTCAGTTAAAATTATAAAAGTGCTGGGTGAATTGTAAAAATTATAGCAATTTGCACAGTCAAAATGTAAAAAACGCTATGCATATTTTTGACGAACTGGATCACAAGCTCATTGCCATTTTAAGAGAGGATGGACGTGCGCCACTCTCGAAGCTGGCGACAATCCTCGGCGTTTCACGCGGGACCGTGCAGGCGCGTCTCGACCGATTGCTTGAGACAGGTGCAGCGCTGGGCTTCACCATACGCGTCCGGCAAGATTCCAGCGATGGAGTTGTGCACGCGATCATGCTGATCGAAGTGCAAGGTCGCTCAACAACCAAGGTCATAAAACTTTTAAGAGGTTTGCCACAGATACGCACGCTGCACACGACCAATGGGTCATGGGATCTGGTGGCAGAAATACATGCGGAAAGCCTTCACGAATTTGACCGCGTTTTGCGTGAAGTGCGAACAATCGAAGGCGTCCTGAACAGTGAAACCAGCATTCTGCTGAGCAGTGTTTAATTGATTTGCAGACGATAAGCTGGGCCGGTTTCGTCAAAGCCCACTGCAATGGTGCGTATCTTTAACAAGCGCGAGTTGTTGTTGCAATTAATCAGCCGATTGCGGCATCATGAGTGATAAAGCCCATTGGCATCACTGGTGACAAGATTATCCTGCATCAGGCATCAAACATCGAGCGCAAACCATGTTCGACTATTGTATCGTAGGTGGCGGCATCGTCGGCTTGGCGACCGCTTTGAAAATAGTCAAAAGCGAGCCGGATGCTCGCCTTCTTTTGTTGGAAAAAGAAAGCACGCTGGCCGCGCACCAGACCGGACATAACAGCGGGGTTATTCATGCTGGGATTTATTATAAGCCCGGCAGTCTGAAAGCCGAGCTTTGCCGCGCAGGTGAGCGCATCACGAAGCAATTTTGCGATGAAAATGCTATTCCCTACCGCACACCCGGAAAGCTGGTGGTTGCCACCAACCAGATCGAATTGCAGCGCTTAGACAATCTCGAAACAAATGCTGCGACGAACGGCATCAATTGCCGTCGATTGAATAATGCGGAGCTAATCGAGATCGAACCGTCTGTGACGGGGCTTGGTGCATTGCTCGTTGAGCAAACCGGGATCGTTGATTATCGCGCAGTCTCTCAGGTCATGGGCGATATTATCAGAGCTGCTGGTGGCACCATCCTATTCAACATTGAGGTTGATCGCATCGAAGAGCGTTCCGACAGCGTCCGTGTCCATACAGATAAGGATGTGTGGGAAAGCCGTTCTGTTATTGCCTGCGCCGGACTACAGGCAGACCGCCTCGCACAACGTTCGGGAAAAGCCGTAGACTTCCAAATCGTGCCATTTCGTGGTGAATATTACGCGCTAAAGCCGGAACTTAGCAATCTGGTCGAACGCATGATCTACCCGGTGCCTGATCCATCTATGCCGTTTCTCGGCATTCACCTAACCCCGATGATGGATGGCAGATTAACGGTGGGGCCAAATGCAGTTCTTGGAATGTCGCGCGAAGGCTATCACAAATTCTCGGTGAGCCTTGAGGACATCGCCACATATGCAAAATTCCCCGGCTTCTGGAAGGTCATTTCAAACCATCTTCGCTCCGGCTTGAACGAAATGAAGGACAGCGTATTTAAATCCAGTTATCTGGAAAAATGCCGCAAATATTGCCCGTCGCTTCGCGCTGATGACCTTCTGCCTTATCGCGCCGGAATACGTGCGCAGGCTGTCTCGAAAGATGGCGCGTTAATACACGACTTCAAATTTTTACGCTCAAAGCGCGTGCTGCATGTCTGCAATGCGCCCTCGCCTGCGGCAACCTCAGCGATCCCGATTGGCGAACTGATTTTCAGACACTTACATCAATAGGCTGCTCAGTTCGCCTCAATCACCCGAACATACTGTCCCCCGCCGATGTCAGTCAGTTGCGTCAATGGCGGCGGCTGATGCACATCATGAGAGCCAAAGCGCGTTGGATAAAATGCATAGCCTTGCGGTGCTTGAGGGGTACTTCTATCGTCAATGAGACGCGTGCCCGTCAGTTCGGCCACTGGATCGGGAATGGCTGAAATCAGACGACGCGTATAGGGATGCGTTGGATTTGAAAATACCCGGTCCCATGGCCCACTTTCGACAATCTGTCCAAAATACATCACAGCCACGCGGTCGCTCATATGTTCAACGACGCTTAGATCATGGCTGATCATGATATAGGACAGCTCCAACCGCTCTTTGAGTTCCAGCAGCAGATTGATGATCTGCGCGCGGATGGAAACGTCAAGTGCAGACACTGGTTCATCGAGAACAATAACCTTGGGATTGAGCAACAATGCGCGTGCGATCCCGATACGCTGACGCTGCCCCCCGGAGAATTCATGCGGAAAGCGCTTGGCTTGCTCCGGTTTTAAGCCGACAAGACGTAAAATTTCCTCCACGCGACCGTCTATTTCGGAGCGTGATTTTACACCATGAAGTTTTAACGGTGCCGCAAGCGACGTATAAACTGTCTGGCGAGGATTGAGCGAAGCAAACGGGTCCTGAAAAACCATCTGCGCCATTTTTGCACGTTCTAGCCGCGACGGCTCGTTTACGCCTGTAATTGGCCTGCCCTCGAAATAAATCTCTCCGCTCGTGGGTTTTTGCAATCCGACGATTGAGAGCGCAAGCGTGGATTTACCGCAACCGGATTCACCAACAATCGACAGGCACTCACCTTTAAGCAGCTCGAGGCTCATATGATTGACTGCATGCAGCAACTGCTTTGAACGGCTGAAAATGCCGCCACTCACCGGAAATCGAACACAGAGATCGTCTATGCGAACAAGCGGCTCCATGGGCTGAGTTGAACGCATCTCATTCATGATGGAAACACCTCACCAAGCCTGCATCCTGCAAAGGCGTCCATCCCGGCTTTTCAGCCCGACAAATATCCGTTGCACGCGTGCAGCGCGGTTCAAACCTGCACCCCGCAGGAAAGGCAGAAATCGACGGCACCACGCCGGCAATTTCCTGCAAGGGGCGCTGCCCTTGTTTTTGACGGGAGCCAAGCAGAGGAAGGGAGGCCAGAAGACCCTGCGCATAAGGATGCGATGGATGCTGAAAAAGGCTTGCCGTCGCTCTCTCCTCGACCAGATGCCCGGCATACATAACGCCGACCCGGCGGCACATTTTGGCAATCACACCCAGATCATGGCTGATCATCAGCACAGACGTTCCGCGCGCTGTGCAAAGCTCCTGCATGAGACGCAGGATTTCCGCCTGTACTGTGACATCAAGGGCCGTGGTGGGCTCATCTGCAATCAGCAAATCGGGGTTACAGGCAAGGGCAATGGCTATCATCACGCGTTGTCGCATACCGCCAGACATCTGATGCGGATAGTTCTTCACACGCTGATCAGGTGCAGGCACCTGCACATTTGCCAGCGCCTCAACAGCCTTACGCTCTGCTTCATGCCATGTTGCGCCCGCGTGCAGCACGAACATCTCCGCAATCTGTCGACCCACGGGTGAGACAGGATTGAGTGCTGTCATCGGCTCCTGAAAAATCATGGCGATGCGATTGCCGCGCAATTTGCGCATGTCACGCGATGACATTGCGCGTAAATCCTGCCCTTTGAAACGGATTGCCCCCCCTGTCACCGAGAGCGGTTTACGCAGCAACCCAATCATCGACAGCGCGGTTATGCTCTTGCCACAGCCAGACTCGCCGACCAAACCGAATGTTTCGCCAGCGCCAATTGTAAAAGACACATCTTCGACCACATTGTGCTGTGTTGCACCCGAAGCAATGTCGATGCGCAGGTTTTCCACCTCAAGAAGTGCGTGTTCGCTCATACCTTGCGCGTCCTCATATGCGGATCGAGCCAATCTCGCAGACCATCACCGAAAAGATTAAGCCCAAGCACGGTGAAAAAGATTGCCAGCCCGGGAAAGACGGCTGCCCAAGGCGCATTGACAATCAGTTCCCGCGCATCGGTGAGCATATTGCCCCAGCTCGGCTCTGGCGGACTGATGCCAAGCCCAAGATAAGAAAGCGCTGCTTCCGCAAGAATAGCGTCCCCCATGCCAAGCGTACCAATGACAAGGATTGGCCCAATCATATTGGGTACAATCTGTGTGATCATGATGCGCACATCACTATAACCAAGCATTTTAGCCGCCTGAATATAGCCCTGCTTTTTAAGAGACAGTGTCGAACTTCGCGCAATACGGCAAGTCCACGACCAGTTCGTCAGGCCCAGCGCAAGCAGCAGGCTTGGCAAGCCGGGCCCAAGCACGGCCATGATCGCAAGCGCAAAGATTAACGAAGGGATTGCCAGCATCAGATTGGTGAGGCCACTGACAAGATCGTCCCACCAGCCGCCGAAATAACCTGCCGAAATACCAAGGCTAAGGCCGATGACCGTATTGATACACTGCGATACAACACCAACAGTCAGGGAGACCTGCGCGCCATAAAGCAGGCGAGAAAACACATCACGCCCCTGCGCATCGGTCCCAAACCAGAACTGGGCGTCCGGCGGCAGCTCGGCATTCATGAGATCCGCATCCATCACTGGATGATAAGGCGCGATCCATGGCGCAAAAACCGCGCCCGTCACCATGATAGCGCAGATGAGGCCCCCAAAGACGAGATTGAAACGCAATTTCATCGGCCTACTCGTGGCTTATACGCGGATCAATGACCGCATAGAGAATATCAACAATCGTATTGATGATCAGAAACCACAATACGATCACAAGAATGGCGCCTTGCACGACCGGAATATCACGCATCGACACGCTGTCGATCAGCAGGGAGCCAAGCCCCGGCCATGAAAAAAGTTTTTCCACCACAACAGCCTGCCCCATCATCGAGCCAAACTGCAATCCGATCGTCGTTATAATGAGCACCAGCGCGTTGCGCATGACATGCCATTTGACAAGGCGGAAGCTGCTCATGCCTTTGGAGCGCGCGGTGCGGATAAAATCAGCACCCATCACTTCAAGAACGGCTGCGCGCGTGGTTCTCGCCAGAAGGGCAAGTGGCGCAACGCCCAAGGTGAGTGCAGGCAGGATCACATGCCTTATACCGCCATCGCCATAGCCAAAACTCGGTAACCAGCCAAGCGTCAGCGCAAAGAAATACATCAGAAGCAGACCAAGCCAGAATTGCGGCAGCGAAAGACCGGATACTGCACCAATCATGGTAACGCTATCCAGAATACTGCCGGGCCGGAGGGCTGCCAGAAAACCAAGCGGCACACCAACAAGGATCGCAAAAGCCATGGCTGCAAATGCGAGCTTCAGCGTCGGCCCCATACGCTCGTGAATAAGCGAGATGACAGGCTGCCTTGATCTGTAGGAAATGCCAAGATCGAACTGCGCAAGCTGCACCATATAATTGCCGAACCGGACATGAACAGGCTTGTCGAGGCCAAATTCCTCCGTGATCTTTTCGACTATTTTGGGATCGCTCATGCCCTTGCCATTCGCAATCAGTCCCGAGGCAATACTACCGGGGACCACGCTAAAAATGATAAAGATCAGCAGGGATACAGCAATGACCGTCGGTATCATCTGCAAGACGCGGCGGACAATAAAATAGAGCACACAGTCCTCTTTTCAGATCGAAGAGAAACCAGCTCGCCCCCAAAAGGCGAGCCGATCCAGATAGGCTCGATTTAACGCCCCGATGGAACCGTGTCGTCAACCCAGAGCTTTTCATAGGACTGAACCGCGAGCTCTGCCGAGTTCGGCTGAAGACCATGCAGCCATGGCTGATGCGCCATGACAGCCTTGTTATAGTTGAAGAACCAAACCGGCGCTTCCTCCTGCAACAGATTGTTGGCCTTCTTCAGAATCTCGTTTTTTTCTTCTTCGGTTTTAGCCAGCTTGGCCTCATCGACCAGCTTGTCGAAGTCCGCATTGGCAAATTTCTGATAGTTGCAAGCAGATTGCGGCGTCGTTGAATAGAAGCATTGCATCGCAGTCAGCGCATCAGGTCCACTTTCCAGCGACCACATATAAGCCTGAAAATTGCCCGCTGGAACCACATCGGCGAGAACAGAGGCCTCAACCGGCTTTGCCTTCACCTTGATCCCAACCTTATCCAGCATCGGAATGATGGCCTGAACAATCGTCAGGCCCCAGCTTTCATTCTGCGTCGCGGTCAATTCAAACTCAAAGCCATCCGGGTAACCGGCTTCGGCAAGCAGCGCCTTCGCCTTTTCAGGATCATAGGGATAAGGCTTCGCATCCTTATCGAAAGCTGGCGAAGAATTTGGCAGCCAGCCGACCGCACGATATGCCTTGTCTTTCACAAGACGCTTGATGATCAGATCACTGTCGATGGCATAATTGATCGCCTGACGAACACGCTTGTCCTGAAACGGCTTAAAATCCGGGTTGAAACCAACAGCACGCGTGTAAACTTCCGCGACTTCCACCATGTTCTTCGCAAGCTCGGGATCTGCAAGATAGGCGGTATATTGTGCAGGCCCAAGAACCGCGACATCAATCTCCTTGTTGCGGAAAGCCACATCACGTGCAGAGGCATCCCCCATGATCATGATATTGATCTTGTCCGCGTAAGGCTTTCCCTTTTCGTAATATTTATCCCACTTTTCAACCGTCAGACGGGAGCCGGGAATGTATTCCGCAAACTTGTAAGGGCCAAGACCAATCGGGTGACGTTGAAAGACATCGCTGTCGCCCTCTCCGGCCGGATAAATGGCCGTATTGTTGCGCATGAACTGGTAACCGGGATCTATCGGCTGTTTAAGGGTGATTTCGAGCGTGTGATCATCAATCTTTTTCAGGCCGGAAATTTCCGTTGCTTTGCCTTGGGTATAGTCTTCCGCGCCCTTTATTTCGGAAATATAGCGTGCCGGAGGAAATGCCTTCTTCGGGTCCATTATCCGGGTATAGCTCCAGATAATATCATCCGCCGTCAATGGCTTACCATCGTGAAAAAATGCGTCTTCCCGTAGCTTATATGTATAGACAAGCTTGTCATCCGAGACCGTTACATCTGTTGCAAGACCCAATACCGGCTTATTCTGATCGGCATCCCAATCATAAAGCGTGCGGTGAATAGCCTTTGCATAAAACTCATCCTGCGTGGCCGGAGATGCCTGAATATCAAGCGTCGAAAAACTATCCCCATAAGGGGCTACGAAATTAATAACGCCTCCGGAACGAGGCGCGTCGGCAGCGTAAGCGGCAGTGCCCGCCATCAAAACTGCGGACAATGCTGCAAGCAACGCAAATTTTCTCATATTCTTCCCCATCTTATCCTCTCACTTGATTTCTTATGATCAGTTCGGCGCTCTGAACACCACTTCGCCATCGCGAAGGGTGAGCACACAACGCGTATCGTTAAGGATTTCATCCGGCTTCGCATTGAGCATATTGCGGGAGAACACAGCGATATCGGCCACCTGACCGGGGATCAGCTTGCCTTTCACATGTTCGAGCTTCTGCGAGAAAGCACCATACTCGGTATAGACCTGAAGCGCTTCTTCAATACTCACCCGCTCCCGCGCATCCATGACCGTCCCTTTGCCGGTCTCACGCGTCAGCATCGAATAGATGTTCGGATAGGGATTGGGGTGACAGACAGGCGCATCGCTGCCCGTTGCGGGCTTGAAACCAAGATCTTTCCATGTCTTGAGCGGATAGCTCGACAGTGCTTTTTCTTCACCAAGAACCGAAATATAGGCGTCGCCAAAATCATAAATGAACACTTGCTGTGGGCATGGATAAATCCCCGCCTTTTTCATCCGCTCGTGCTGCTGTGGTGTGGAGAAGCCACAATGTTCAATGCGATGGCGACGGTCCGCATCGGGGTAAGCTGCAAGCGCCTTTTCATAAGCGGTAATCAGCTGCCCGATGGCAGCGTCTCCAATGGCATGGCAGGCAAGCTGATAGCCTTTTTTATGCGTGTCAAGCACCAGCGCTTCAAGCTCTGCATCGGGTAAAATCTGCACACCAATATTGTTATCATCACCAAGATAAGGCTTGCTCATCCAGGCTGTGCGACCGCCTGCGGAGCCATCAAGGAAAATCTTGACCGCACCAACCGTCAACATGTCATCGCCAACGCCGGACACAAGACCGGCTTCATAGCATTTTTCGACAATCGACGCTCCAGGATCGCCCAGAAGCACAAGCCAGGTGCGGACCGGCAATCGTTTGTTAAGCTTGGCGAAATTGTAGGCCCGAATTTCATCAAAGCCTGCAACCTGACCAACGGCTGCATCCATGACGCTGGTGATACCGTAAGAAAGCAGAAGATTGCCCGCAGCCTCAATGGCGTCGATCATCTCTTCTGTGGTTGCCTTTGGGATAGCCTTCCGCACAACGCCTTGCGCATTTTCTGCGACCATGCCCGTCAGCACGCCATTTTGCTGTTCAATCAGACCACCATCCGGCACCGGTGAATTTTCATCAATTCCCGCAAGCTCAAAAGCCTTCGAGTTGAAAATCGATACATGGCCGCAGGCACGCACGAGCATGACCGGATGATGCGGCGCCACAGCATCAAGCTCTGATTTATGCGGATGACGGCCAACATCAAGCTTGGTTTGATCATAGCCACGCGCCCTGATCCAGGTTCCGGCAGGCGTGGAAGCGGCTTGTTCGCGTATTGCATCGAGCAAGCTTTCCAATGTCGGTGCCACTTGCGATGTCGCATCAATCCAGTTGAGCGTGAGCCCCACTGATATGAGATGCAGATGTGCATCGTTTAAACCCGGCGTCGCAAACTGCCCCTCCAGATCAATCACATGCGTATTGTCGCCTTTGAGCGACCAGATCTCATCTTTGGTGCCCGTTGCAAGCACTTTGCCCTGCCAGATCGCCAGAGCTTCTGCTGTGCCCTCCTCATACCCACACCAGATCGTACCATTATGAAGTATGGTATCAGCACGCAAACCGGGCATTACAGACATTCAGGCATTCCCTTCTCGGAGCACGTTTCGATCTGATCCCATCAGAGCGATGTATCTCATTTTGTTGTTTTGACGCAGACTTATCCCAAAACCTGCCAATTTGAGAGAGGTATGCTTTAAGTCATCGCTTTTTTAGAAGATGATCAGACTCCTGCTCATCTCGCAACTGATAAAGCTATGAGTTTCTATTTTTTTAGCTTGCAACTTTTCCAGACTGGGGATGCACGATCAGATTGGACGTGCCCGTTCGGGCACGTGAATCGCGCCGGGCTTTCCGTGGAATAACAAGAGGGGCTTTAATGCGCTTAAACGATCTTCCAGAGCGCCTTTAAAGGCTACTTATGGATTTTATATTTGTCTGGAAACCAGCGTCAAAATCTCAGGAACGAGCGGCAATATCGCACCATGGAGGGCAATCGGCGATGTATGGCGGAGGGGGTGTCTGTCGAATGGATTCGACTATCACTTTGAAGTAAATTAATAATAAAGAAAATAATTATTTTTATTACACACAAATATATACGCAAAATAATTGTCTTTATCTTCGAATAGACAATTGATTATGGTTCGAATTCCAATCTGAAAAAAATCAAACATGCATCTAAGTCTTAAATATAACATATTTAATCCGTTATGGCCATAACCAAACACTTATTTGATCGGATTTTATGATGATTTTCTTTTTAGAAAAACAAAATTACCAGTTCTCTTCATTATTGCTATCTAATCAATAAAAAGGTTTTTCATTAGTCTACCGGCATCCATTTTCAGCTATCGTCGTCGGAATAATTAGGCTGTGCTTCAGATTGGACTTCCCCTTCAAAAGTGGAGTATCCGTTTTAATCAAGCAGTTTTATCGGACCACATTCGTTCCTGTTTAAGCAGCGCGTTCGCGATTATAATAAGCTTTCGCATGATTGCGGTTATGGCCACTTTTGCAGGTTTTCCTACTTCTCTTAAAGCGGTGTACTTTTGCTTTAAATCCGGATTGAAGCGCAGAGCAACTACGGCTGGCATGTACATTGTTGGTTTTCACGCGGAACTGAGCCGGTTGGGCGACTAATTTCCATCGAGAATTGAGCCATGTGAACCTACTCCCCCGCTATGAGCGATGGGAGCA